>JBEIQI010000099.1:0-10024 GCA_040376605.1 Flavobacteriales bacterium
TGCTTTTGCAGATGCAGAAAAAGCATGCGCTTTAACTGTCAATTTTGCACTAAGCTCTCCTCTTCCTAAAATTTTGATCAAATCATTTTTAGAAACCAATCCATTAACTTTTAGAATCTCTGGTGTAACCTCAGTTAACTTTTGATCATCGGCTAATTTCTGAAGGATATCTAAATTCAATGGTTTGTATTCAACTCTATTAAAGTTGGTAAAACCATATTTAGGAACACGACGTTGTAAAGGCATTTGTCCACCTTCAAAACCAATTTTTTTGCTATTACCCGAACGAGACTTAGCTCCTTTATGACCACGGCCAGCAGTACCACCTGTAGTGGAACCTTCACCTCTACCAAGTCTTTTGTTCCTTTTAACAGAACCTTTTGCGGGTTTTAAATTATGTAGTTTCATTTTACTGAATGCTTATATTAGAAAAAATGATTAACCTTCTTTTACTTCAACTAAATGTTTGATCTTATTGATCATTCCCAAAATCTGGGGAGTAGCTTCATGCTCAACCGACTTGTGCATTTTTTTGATGCCCAAAGCAATTAAGGTAGCCTTTTGATCCTTTGGACGATTGATTCCGCTTCTTGTTTGTGTAATAATAACCTTTGCCATCATCAAAAAAATTAACCGTTGAATACTTTATTTAATTCTAAACCTCTTTCATTAGCTACGGTATAAGCATCTCTCATTTGGCTTAAAGCCTCGAATGTAGCTTTTACTACATTATGAGGATTTGAAGATCCTTTAGATTTGCATAATACGTCTTTTACGCCAACACTTTCCAAAACTGCACGCATTGCACCACCGGCAATTACTCCAGTTCCGTTAGCTGCAGGTTTCATAAAAACCATTGACGAACTATATTTAGCCGTAATTTGATGAGGAATTGTACCTTTAATAATAGGAACTTTAATAAGATTTTTCTTTGCATCATCAATTGCTTTGGTAATAGCATCAGTAACCTCATTGGCTTTACCTAAACCATAACCTGCAACTCCATTTTCATTTCCAACTACCACAATAGCAGAGAAACTAAAGTGACGACCACCTTTGGTTACTTTGGTTACTCTATTGATTGCAACCAAACGATCTTTTAATTCGATTTCGCTTGATTTTACTCTTTTTACGTTGCTATTTGCCATATAATCTTATTAAAATTTTAATCCTCCTTCTCTTGTTGCATCAGCTAGTGCTTTTACTCTACCGTGATATAAATAACCACCACGATCGAATGCAACCTCAGTAATACCCTTGCTAATTGCTACTTCAGCAATTTTTTTACCCACTTGAACCGATTGATCAATCTTACTACCATTGGCAGACTTTTTACCTTTTGCTAAGGAAGTAGCTGCACCTAGCGTAACACCATCGATATCATTTATCAATTGAACGTAGATATCAGAATTAGAGCGATAAACTGCTAATCTTGGTCTTTCAGCCGTACCCTGTACTTTTTTGCGGATACGATAACGAATTTTTTGCCTTCTGGCGTCTTTATTAAATGACATGGTTCAAATTTTTATTTTGATTTACCAGCAGATTTACCTGCTTTTCTTCTTAATACTTCACCTGTAAACTTAATACCTTTTCCTTTGTATGGCTCTGGTTTACGCAGAGATCTTATTTTTGCAGCAACGTGACCCAAAAGTTGTTTATCCATTGAACTCATTAAAATTCTTGGATTTTTACCTTTTTCAGTAATTGCTTCAGCTTTAATTTCAGTAGGCAATTCGATCATAATATTATGAGAATATCCTAATGTTAAATCAAGCATTTGACCCTTTACTTCGGCTTTGTAACCAACCCCAACTAACTCTTGCTCCACTTTAAAACCATCAGATACACCCACAACCATATTATTGATTAATGATCTGTACAAACCATGAAAAGAACGATGTCTTTGTTGGTCTGTATGTCTTTCAACAAGTATTTGATTACCTTCCAACTTAATAGTAATTGCAGGATCAACTGTTCTTTTCAACTCACCTTTTGGTCCTTTTACGGTAACCACATTATTGGCAGATACATCAACTGTAACACCAGCGGGAATCGTTATCGGGTTTTTACCTATCCTTGACATTGTCTAATCTTTTATTAATATATGTAACACATTACTTCTCCACCAATTTTTTGGGCTCTTGCTTCCTTTTCAGTCATTAAACCTTTAGAAGTAGAAATAATAGCAATTCCCAAACCACTCAAAACTTTAGGCAATTCGCTAACGCCTGAATACTTACGTAATCCTGGGCGGCTAATTCTGCTCAAATTTTTAATAGCAGATGCTTTTGACATTGGATGATATTTAAGGGCTATTTTAATAGAACCTTGTGGACCAGCCTGGTCATCAAATTTATAGTTAAGGATATAACCTTGATCAAAAAGAATCTTGGTTATTGCCTTTTTAGTATTAGATGCAGGAATCTCAACCACTCTATGTTTGGCTTTGATTGCATTTCTTAATCTTGTAAGATAATCTGCTATAGGATCCATTGTTTTCCTTTTATATTAAATATTACCAACTTGCTTTTCTTACTCCTGGGATCAAACCTTCATTTGCCATCTTTCTAAAAAGAACTCTGGAAATTCCAAATTGTCTCATATAACCTCTTGGACGGCCGGTTAATTGGCAACGATTGTGCAATCTTACCTTCGAAGAATTTCTAGGTAATTGAGCTAATCCTTGATAATCACCAGCTTCTTTTAAAGCGGCTCTTTTCTTTTCAAATTTTGCAACCAGGTTTTCTCTTTTGCGCTCCCTGGCTTTCATTGATTCCTTCGCCATAATCCCAATTAGTTTTTAGATTTTAATGTATCATTAAATGGCATTCCAAACTCTTTTAATAAAGCAAATGCTTCTGCATCAGTTTCTGCACTTGTAACAAAAGTGATATCCATTCCATTCATTTTTGTTACTTTATCGATATCGATTTCAGGAAAAATAATTTGTTCGGTAACACCTAAGGTAAAATTACCTCTTCCATCAAATCCTTTTGCATTTAAACCTTTGAAATCTCTAATACGAGGTAAAGAGATAGCGATAAACCTATCAAGGAATTCGTACATTCTTTCGCCTCTTAAAGTTACTTTAACTCCGATAGGCATTCCTTTACGAAGTTTAAAGTTAGAAACGTCCTTTTTTGACTTAGTAGAAATGGCTTTTTGACCAGCAATAGTGCTCATTTCAGTTAAGGCTGTTTCAATCATTCTTTTATCAGCAACTGCAGACCCCAACCCTTGGTTGAGAACAATTTTCTTTAATCTTGGAACTTGCATAACTGATTTGTAAGAAAACTGATTCTTCAAAGCAGGAGCAACTTCGTCCTTGTATTTATCTGCTAATCTTGGCTTATACATTACTTAATAGTTTCACCGTTTTTTTTACTATATCTAACAAGTTTCCCTGTTGTTTCATCCTTTTTTCTGCCCACTCTGGTAGCTTCTCCCTTTGAATTAACATACATCAAATTAGAAATATGCACTGGAGCTTCCTTTTCAATAATACCACCCTCTGGGTGCTTAGCAGAAGGCTTGGTATGTCTTTTGATCATATTTACCCCGTCAACCACAACTCTCATTTTAACACGATCAACCGACTTAACAGCACCTTTCTGGCCTTTATGCTCGCCAGCGATAACAATTACGTTATCTCCCTTTTTAATTTTTAATTTTATTGCCATCACACTCTTATATTAAAGCACCTCTGGTGCCAATGAAACAATCTTCATAAACTGTTTTTCTCTTAATTCTCTGGCTACAGGTCCAAAAATACGAGTACCTCTCATTTCACCCTGCGCATTTAAAAGAACTACAGCGTTATCATCAAACCTGATATATGAACCATCATTCCTTTTAATTTCCTTTTTGGTTCTTACCACTACAGCTTTAGAAACAATTCCTTTTTTTACGTTACCGGCTGGCATAGCATTTTTTATAGTAACCACAATAGTATCTCCAATTGAGGCATATCGCTTACCAGTACCACCTAAAACTCTGATACAAAGAACCTGCTTGGCTCCGCTGTTATCAGCTACGTTTAATCTTGACTCCTGTTGTATCATGACTATTTAGCTCTTTCAATAATTTCTACTAATCTCCAATTCTTATCCTTACTTAATGGCCTGGTCTCCATTATTTTAACGGTATCACCAATATTGCACTCATTTTTTTCGTCGTGTGCCTTAAATTTAGAGGTCATTGTAAGGAATTTACCGTATTTCGGGTGTTTTACCTTCCTTTCAACAGCTACTGTTATGGTTTTTTGCATTTTATTGCTAGTAACCACTCCAACCTTCTCTTTTCTGGCATTTCTTTCAATTATTTCGGCCATTATTTTATGTTTTTTAATACAATTACAATACCCCTAAAAAAGGGACTGCAAAGGTGAGATTTTTTTTTTAAATAACCAATACCCGATTGTTAATTTTTTTATCCTTTTTTATTCCTCCGAAAACAAAGCAAATAGCCGCTATTAGCGGCTATTGATTTTTTGGGGAAAATATTTTTCAACAAAATTTTAGCTAATTGCCTCTAACTCCCTTTTTCTTAAGTTAGTTTGAAGCCTTGCAATCGCTCTTCTCATTGTCCTAATTCTCATAGGATTCTCCAACTGAGAAATAGAATGTTGCAATAATAGCTGAGCAAACTCCTCCTCCATCGACGTCAACTTTTCTTTTAATTCCTGGTCCGTAAGTTCCAATATTTCAGTCTGTTTCATACCTATTTATCTTTAATCAATATTATTATTCTGTATAATCCGTTCTAATCATGAACTTCGTTTTAACCGGTAGCTTTTGAGCCGCTAAACGCATGGCTTCTTTTGCTACTGCCATTGGAACTCCGTCGATTTCGAACAAAATTCTGCCTGGTTTAACGATAGCCGCCCAATATTCTGGATTACCCTTTCCTTTACCCATACGAACCTCTGCTGGTTTCTTAGTGATCGGCTTATCAGGAAATACACGAATCCAAACCTGTCCTTCACGTTTCATGTATCTATTTAAAGCTACCCTGGCAGCCTCAATCTGACGACCGGTCATCCAAACGGTATCCAAAGATTTTAAAGCAAAAGATCCAAATGCAATTTCAGCTCCTCTATTAGAGTTTCCCTTCATTCTTCCTTTTTGGACTTTCCTGTATTTCGTTCTTTTCGGCTGTAACATTTTCTTACAATTTTATGACTTCAAAAAATTATTTTTTCTTATTACGTCCAACTCTTGGTGAAGTAAAAAATTATGTAGTTTTTGTAGTTGTTTTACTCACTCCAATATTAGGAGATAAATCTCTTTTACCATATACCTCACCCAAACAAATCCAAACTTTTACCCCAATTTTACCATAAGTGGTTTGAGCTTCAACAATTGCATAATCAATATCCGCTCTAAAAGTATGTAATGGAGTTCTTCCCTCTTTCATGTGTTCGGTTCTTGCCATCTCAGCACCACCTAAACGACCAGAAACTGAAACTTTAATTCCTTCAGCACCCATTCTCATGGTTGATGAAATTGCCATTTTAGCTGCTCTTCTATATGAAATACGACCTTCAATCTGCTTTGCAATGGTATCACCCACTAAACGTGCATCTAATTCTGGTCTTTTAATTTCAGAAATATTAATTTGAATTTCCTTTTTAGTGATCTTTTTTAACTCCTCACGTAACTTATCAACTTCCTGACCACCTTTTCCAATAATAATTCCTGGACGAGCAGTATGAATAGTGATAGTAACCAACTTTAAGGTACGCTCAATTACTATTTTAGAAATACTTGCTTTAGCCAAACGAGCAGAAATATAATTTCTGATCTTGTCGTCTTCTACAAGTTTATCCATGTATTTTTTTCCACCGTACCAATTTGATTCCCATCCGCGGATGTAACCTAATCTATTGCCTATCGGATTCGTTTTCTGACCCATTTCTTTTATATATTAAGCTTCAGTTTCTACTGTTTCTGTTTTTTGCTCCGTAACTATTGGAGTCTTAGTATCCAAAATCAAAGTTACATGATTTGAACGCTTTTTTATTCTATGGGCACGACCTTGAGGAGCAGGTTGAACCCTTTTTAAAGGTTTAGACTCATCTACAAATACCTCTTTGATGTAAAGATCACTTTCTTCAGCTCTCAAACCAGATTTCTCTTCAAAGTTTGCGATTGCAGAACGAAGTACCTTTGCCATTACTTTAGCGGCATCCTTTCTTGTGAATTGCAGAACATCTAATGCCTTATTAGCATCTACACCTCTAATGATATCAGCAACCAATCTCATTTTACGAGGAGAGGTAGGATAGTCAACTAACCTCGCGATGTAGGTAGTTTTTCTTGCCTCTTTCCTTTTTTCAGCTGCTAAACGTTTTCTTGCTCCCATGGTAATTAATTTATAACTCCCGATTTAACGGAATATATTATTTTTTTCCTTTATCTTTTCTTTGTCCGGCATGACCTCTCCAAGTACGGGTTGGTGCAAACTCTCCGAATTTATGACCTACCATATTTTCAGTAACAAAAACTGGAATAAACTTATTTCCATTATGAACTGCTACAGTATGTCCTACAAAATCAGGTGTGATCATAGATCTACGGCTCCAAGTCTTAAGAACAGACTTTTTACCTGAGTCATTCATACCCAATACCCTTTGTTCTAATTTAAAATCTACGAAAGGGCCCTTTTTTAATGATCTTGCCATAACTTAATTATTTCTTTCTTCTTTCTACAATATATTTACTTGAAGCTTTTCTCGGCTTTCTGGTTTTATAACCCTTAGCTGGGATTCCCTTACGAGATCTTGGATGACCTCCAGAAGCTCTACCTTCACCACCACCCATTGGATGATCAACTGGATTCATTGCAACAGGCCTTGTTCTAGGACGTACACCTAACCAACGTTTTCTACCCGCTTTACCGTGAACCGTTAAATTGTGTTCTGAATTAGAAACCTGACCAATTACAGCTTTACATGTAACTAAAATCATTCTTGATTCACCAGAAGGCAATTTGATTGTTGCATACTTTCCTTCACGAGCAGATAATTGAGCACTGCCACCTGCACTTCTACAGATACTTGCACCCTTACCTGGTTTCAATTCAATATTATGAATAACAGAACCCAATGGAATATCACTTAAAAACAATGCATTACCAACATCAGGAGTAGCCTCTTTTCCACTCATTACTTTTTGACCCACTTTTAAACCTTGTGGAGCAATGATATAAGATTTCTCACCATCAGCATAAGCGATCAATGCAATTCTTGCAGTACGATTTGGATCATATTCAATCGTTTTAACCGTTGCTGGAATTCCATCTTTAGTTCTCTTAAAATCGATTAAACGATATTGTCTTTTATGCCCACCACCAATGTAGCGCATGGTCATCTTACCATCGTGGTTACGACCACCAGATTTCTTAATCGAAATGATCAAACTTTTTTCAGGCTCTCTTGTAGTAATTTCTTCGAAATCACTATTAATTTTAAACCTTGTGCCTGGCGTTACCGGACTAAATTTCTTTACACCCATTGCGTTTATATATTAGCGAAGAAGTCGATTGTTTCACCCTCCTTCAAGGTTACAAATACTTTTTTGAAATAATTTTTCTTTCCTTTTGAAAATCCTTTTTTGGTATAACGAACAGATTTTTTTCCGATATAATTCATCGTAGTAACACCTGTAACATTCACTCCATACATTTTTTCAATGGCTGTCTTTACCTCAATCTTATTAGCTTCAGGCTTAACAATAAAACCAAATTGCTGAAATTTCTCTGCAGCTCTTGTAGCTTTCTCTGTAATTAAAGGCTTTATAATAATATTTTCCATTTTAGTTATTGCTTAAAATGTTTTCAATAGTTCCTAAAGACTCTTCAACGATAAATAACTTCTCAGCATCTAACACTTCATAAGTATTCAATTCTGAAGCCGTAATTACATTTGAATTAGCCAAATTTCTTGATGATAAAAATACATTCGTATTATTATCAGGTATTACTAATAAAATCTTTTTATTAGATGAATCAAAGCTTTTTAAGAAAGATAAAAAGTCCTTTGTTTTTGGTGCGGTAAAGTTTACTGCATCTAAGATGGTAATATTACCTTCTTGAGCTTTATAACTTAACGCTGATTTCCTAGCCAATCTTTTTAGCTTCTTATTTAATTTGAAGCTATAATCTCTTGGTTCCGGACCAAATACACGTCCTCCACCTTTATACAAAGGGTTTTTGATAGAACCTTTACGGCTACCACCAGTACCTTTTTGTTTATGAAGTTTACGGGTAGATCCATGGATTTCATTTCGTTGTTTAGACTTATGAGTACCTTGTCTTCCATTCGCCAAAAACTGCTTTACATCTAAGTAAATAGCATGATCATTTGGCTCAACAGAAAAAATCTCAGCATTTAGCTTTGCTTTTTTTCCGGTTTCTTTACCGCTAATATTATATATTGCCAGTTCCATCTTACTTCTCAATTAAAATATATGAACCCTTATGTCCTGGGATATTTCCGCTAATAACCAATAGGTTTTGCTCAGGAACAATTTTTAAAACTCTTAAGTTGATTGCTTTAACAGTATCTCCACCTGTTCTTCCGCCCATGCGCATGCCTTTCATAACTCTAGATGGCCATGAAGATGCTCCTAATGAACCTGGGTGACGAGCACGATTGTGCTGTCCATGAGTTTGACCTCCTACACCGGCAAAACCGTGACGCTTCACAACCCCTTGAAAACCTTTTCCTTTAGAGGTTCCTACAACATCCACAAAATCACCTTCTGCAAACAAATCAACGGTAATGACATCACCTAGATTTTTTTGCTCAGTAAATTCAGTAAATTCTGCTAATTTTCTTTTTGGAGCTGTTTTAGCCTTATCGAAATGGCCTTTCTCCGCTTTGATTGTATGTTTTTCTTTTTTATCACCAAAAGCCAATTGAATAGCATCATAGCCTTCCTTGTCTTTTGTTTTAACTTGTGTAACTACACAAGGCCCAGCTTCTACTACAGTACAGGCAATCATTTTGCCATTTTCACCGTAAATGCTGGTCATACCAATTTTTTTACCTATCAGTCCTGACATATTTACTCTTTTTTTGCAGCGGAATAGCAAATATCTCACTATTCATGCATGTTAAACAATATATTATGTTACAAGTTGAAAGTTTAACGCTTCAGATTATGATTGAAACTTTAAACCTAGAACTTAAACCTTAAACTTTAATTTCAACTTCAACACCACTAGGAAGCTCTAATTTCATTAAAGCATCAATAGTTTTTGGAGAAGAAGAATAGATATCCATTAATCTTTTATAAGAACTTAACTGAAACTGCTCACGTGGTTTCTTATTAACGTGTGGTGCACGCAATACTGTAAATATCCTTTTGTGGGTTGGTAATGGAATTGGACCATTAACCACTGCACCTGTCGATTTTACAGTCTTTACAATCTTTTCCGCAGACTTATCTACCAAATTATGATCGTACGACTTCAGTTTTATTCTAATTTTTTGGCTCATTTTGCTCTAAACCTTACTGTTTATAAACCTTTTATAACTACCCTAAATTTGGGTTGGCAAAGGTGCGGATTTTTTTTTAAAAAACCAACACGTATTGTTAATTTTTTTCGCGGTTGATTGTTTAAAAAGGAAATTAAATGATAAAAACGGACCAAAATTTATTCAATCAGGCTGATTTAATCATGAAAATCAACAATTTATAAAACTTTGTATCAAATTTTATAAATATACAAAAAGCTATTATTCAAATATTTAATCATTTTCAAACGGTTACAATCGATTGTATTCGAACGTAAATACTTAAAATACGAATAAAATTTGGAGGTCGCCACACCTTTGCACTGTCGATTCGAAAAAACAATGCTAGCTAACATCGGTCGATTAGAATTATAAACGAGGAACGATCCTCATAACAAACAATCAAACTTTTAAATTAATTATTATGAAATCATCTTTGAAAAACAGCGTACGTATTATTGGCAACTTAGGTATGAATCCTGAAATTAAATCTTTTGGCAA
>JBEIQI010000001.1:0-74356 GCA_040376605.1 Flavobacteriales bacterium
AATGTGATGCTGGTAGTTACCAATCAATTTGGCTGCACCGATACAGCTTTTGAACTTATTTATTCCTATCCTGATTATAGATTTTTTATTCCGAATACCTTCACTCCCAACATGGATGCATTGAATGATGTATTTACAGGATTTGGAAT
Organism: Flavobacteriales bacterium; assembly: GCA_040376605.1. GTDB lineage: Bacteria > Bacteroidota > Bacteroidia > CAIKAF01 > CAIKAF01 > JANWKQ01. Next base: position 150 of record JBEIQI010000001.1, read on the forward strand.
TGGATTTATTAAATATGAAATGAGAATTTTTAATCGTTGGGGTCAGGAGATTTTTTACACGGATGATATACATAGAGGTTGGCCCGGCGCAGATGATAATGGATATAATTTACCCATAGGTATTTATGCTTATCGGGTTGATTTAGAAACTCCGGCTAAAATGAAGTATACATATATTGGGCATGTAAACTTGCTCCGCTAGTACAATGAAAAAACTATTAACCCTAGTAATTTCCATTATTTGCCTACAAACATCTTGGGCAACGCATATTATTGGAGGTGAATTATATTATGATTGTTTAGGTGGAAATACCTATCGCATTACCTTAAAAGTTTATAGAGATTGTTTCTTGGGTCAGGCTCCCTTTGATGATCCGGCTAAGATTACGGTGTGGTCAGGTACCGGAGGATATATCCAGGTTATTGAAGTGCCATTTCCTGGATCAACCAATGTGCCTTTTGTGGGCAGCAATCCTTGCTTTCAGGCTCCTGCAAATGTATGTGTAGAGCAAGCTATTTATCAAACCACCGTAACTTTACCTAATTCGCCCAGTGGATATATTTTTGCATATCAGAGATGTTGTAGAAATAATACCATTGTTAATTTGGTGGATCCAGGTAACACTGGTGCTACATATACAGAGCAAGTTCCAGCCAGTGATTTATGTAATAACAGCCCCAGGTTTACGAACTTTCCACCCATTGCATTATGTATAGGAGAACCTTTGGTATTTGATCATTCAGCCACTGATCCGGATGGAGATTCATTAGTGTATCAATTATGTTCTACTTACGATGGAGCTACCCCTCAGGATCCGCAACCTTTTGTTACGAGTCCTCCCCCTTTTCCAGCGATTACCTTTCAACCTCCTTATTCTTCAGGTTATCCAATTGCCAGCGGACCACCAGCATCTATTGATCCAATAACAGGGATTCTTACGGTTAACCCAAATCAATTAGGTCAGTATGTAGTTGGGGTTTGTGTAAGTGAATATAGAAATGGAGTTCTTATTGGAACACATAGCAGGGATTTTCAGTTTAATGTAACCAATTGTTTAAGTAATGTACAATCCATTAGTGAGTTGCCACAATCTTTTGTGGAGGTAGGGGGGGTTTTCGAAAGCTGTGATGGTTTAACGGTTCCCTTTGAAAACAATAGTATTAATGGTTCTTACTATTATTGGGACTTCGGAGTCCCCGCTATCACTTCCGATACGTCTGTTGCCTTTGAGCCGGTATATACTTATCCAAACACAGGTATTTATACCATTATGTTGGTAGCCAACCCTGGGTATTTTTGTGCAGATACAGATTATGTTACCCTCAATGTTCGACAATTAATGGACATTGATTTTGTACCACCTGCAGGACAATGTATCGATCTAAATAGCTTCAATTTTTCGGCCAATGGAATCATTCCTGCTGGAACCGATTTCACTTGGGATTTTACGCCTATTGCCTTACCAACTACCTCAAATGTGCAAAACCCAACGGGGGTTAATTTTACCATACCCGGAATTCATACGATTACCCTGGCAGCTGATTATGAGGGTTGTTTGGATACCGCTATTCATGATATCATTGTGTACGGGCATCCCACGGCATCCATAGATGTAGATTCTACGGGCTGCGTAAACTTTGATGCACAGTTTAATGCAACCATAGACACCGCCTTTAATAATCTTCAGTATTATTGGACGTTTGGAGATGGTAATACCTCTACAGAAGAGGATCCGGAAAATATTTATTTTGTGCCTAATACCTATAGTGTAACCTTTCAACTCATTTCCTTAACGGGTTGTATGGATACCATCAATATTAATAAACCCAATTGGATTTCGGTTTATCCTGTTCCAACGGCCGGGTTTACGGTGGAACCAACGGAACAATCTATATTTTTCCCTAATTTTTATATTACCGATCAATCGTCCAATGGGGTAGTGGATTGTTGGATGGATTATGATGATGGTAATTTCATCAATAGTTGTACAAATGGTTGGTACACTTATTCTGATACCGGTCATTATAACCTTACCCAATATGTTTACAATATTTTTAATTGTCCTGATACCATGATTATTCCTATAGTGGTAAAACCGGAATTTGTATTTAATATTCCTAATACATTTACGGCTAACTGGGATGGATTAAATGAAGGGTTTCGAGGAAAAGGTATTGGGATTAAAGAATATGATTTTAGAATTTACGATAGATGGGGAAGAACTATTTTTAAGACCAATAACCAATTGGAAGAATGGGAGGGAAGTTTAAATAATCAGGGGGCCATGTTACCCGAAGATGTATATGTATATTCTGTGGATATTGTGGATGTATTCGACGAGAAACATCATTATCGAGGCAAGGTTTTAATGCTTCGATCCTTGTTCCCGAAATGATGTTTTGGTTTAATGTAGTTGGAACCAACAAACATTGATTCATTGAGTTGCTACTTCAATTTTTTCGTACTGAACATTGATTTCCATTATCCTTCATAATTAAAAGGAATTTGATCAGGACATTCTTCAGCCCCCGGCTGAAGCAATAGCGCCTGAAACGCAAAGCATAGCCCTGCTTGATAAGGGTGTGTAAACAAAGGAATACCAGCCTTTATTTAGCATGCTTGGCTTTGCCTAAAGGACTTTAGCAAAAGACGGAAATGGGCTGCAAAAACCTTTGATGGTTTGTAGGCGCAAAAAAATCCGGCTATATCAGATACAACCGGATTTTAGATTTAATAATGAAATCGTTTTACCACATGGTACATTTTAAGCTATCCGGAATATACATTTTGTTTTTCTCCGTAACATTAAATGTGGTATAGAACTCTGGGAAGTTTGATAATACCCCAATAACTCTATACTTAGGTGGCGAATGTGGGTCCGTATATAATCGCTGAATGAGTGCATCCGGACGGTAATGTGTTCTCCATACCTGGGCAAAATTGATAAAGAATCTTTGGTCTGCCGTTAAGCCTCCAATTTTTTCATCCTTTTTATTGGCAGTGGCTTTTTTGTAAGCCGTATAGGTAATTATCATTCCGCCTAAGTCGGCAATGTTCTCTCCCAAAGTAAGTTCACCATTGATGTGCACCGAGTCAGCAGGCACATAGGAATTATATTGACTAACAAATTTACGAGATAGTTTTGCAAAGTTTTCTTCATCGGCTTTGGTCCACCAATTGTTTAAGTTTCCATTGGCATCAAACTGTCTCCCTTGATCATCGAATCCATGTGTTAATTCATGCCCGATAACCATTCCAATACCACCGTAGTTAACCGCTTCATCAGCATTGGCATCAAAAAATGGAGGTTGAAGAATGGCTGCTGGAAACACAATTTCGTTTAATAATGGATTGTAATAAGCATTCACAGTTTGTGGACCCATTCCCCATTCAGTTCTGTCGATAGGCTTACCTAATTTGCCTAACATTCTATTAAATTCATAGGCAGTAGCTGCCATTACATTTAATACATAGGCTTGTTTTTTAATTCCTATCCCTTCATAGCTTCTCCAATTATCCGGGTAACCTATTTTTACCATTATTTTACCAAGTTTTTCCTGAGCTTTTTGTTTCGTGCTGTCACCCATCCAGGTTAAACCGGCAATTCTTTCGCTTAAGGCATTTCTTAAGTTTTCTACCAACTCTAAGGCTTTTTTCTTCGAGTTCTCATCGAAAGCAGCTTTTACATATTCTTGACCCAATGCATCACGCAATAGATAATCAGCCAGATTGGTAATTCTTTTCCAACGAGGCTCTTGTGCTTCAACACCTCTTAATTGTTTGTCAAAGAAATCGAAGTGGGCTTTATCCAAATCTTCACTTAGCTCAGTAGCGTAGCTATTGATTAATTGAAACTTATAATAATCTTTCCATTTGGCCGCATCTACTTTTTTAAGCATGCCATTCCAAGCCTTAATAAATACAGGCATTCCAACTACCATGCTATCTATTTTATTGACTCCAATTTCGGCGAAGTAAACATCCCAATTAAAGTTACCAGCCGCCTTTTTAAGATCCGCCATGCCCATTTTATTGTACGTGGCATAAGGATCACGTTGTTCAACCAAGGTCATAGAGGCCTTAGCCAGCTGGCTTTCAATATCAAATACATTGGTAGCTTGTTTAATGGCGGTAGCCTCATCAGAACCACTCATGATGAATATTTTTTTGATATATCCCTGATAGGCTTCTCTATTGGCTTTCGACTTATCGTCTGTACGGAAATAATAATCTCTATCCGGAAGTCCCAAACCGCTTTGGTATAGATACGAGATATACTGGCTAGTATTTTTAAAATCCTGCTCTACAAAGAAACCGAATGGAGCAGCTCCACCGTTCTTAGTCATTTTAGCGTAGTATTTAGCCACAGCATCAGGAGTATTTAATCCATCAATTTCGGCCAACATAGGTTTTAAAGGCTCAATACCAGTTTTATTGATGGTTACAGAGTCCATTCCTGAGGAATAGAAATCACCTATAATTTGGGTATTACTTCCTGCTTTGGCACCTTTGTCTGCTGCCGCTTTATCCTGAATCTCTTTTAAAACTTTCATGCTGTTTTCATCTAACACAGAAAACATTCCCCATGAACTTTTGGAGGCAGGTATTGGATTCTTATCAATCCATTTTTTATTTACATAGTCAAAAAAGTCGTCGCCGGGGACAATGGTGGAATCCAGCATAGCCAGATCAATTGCCTCGTTCTTTTTTGAATTTTCTTTATCTGTTTTATTTTTCTTACCACCACAGCTCATAAAAAAAAGCGCTGCGGTTAAAGAAACAGTGCCGTAAATAATAGCCTTCATTATTTTTTTGATTTTATTCTTAACAAATATATAATTACAGGGTAATTATTCCCTCCATTTAATATTTATTATGAACTGTTATAGGGGAGTGAATAGTCTGTATTCCTTATTCAGAAGGATTTTAGGCGTTTTTATCGGCTTCATAAACCCTTCGAGTTCCCCTCCATTTTAATTTATTTTATATGCGCTATTTGGGTTAAATGATTCCAAAATTCGGGATAGGATTTATCTATTACTTCCGGTTCCATAATTGAAATAGGTTGGTTGGATTGGATACAGATAGAACTCGCCATGGCGATTCGATGATCGTTATAAGTATTAAATTGCATTTCTTTGGGCCAGGGATGAAAATTAATTATTTCCAAACTTTTGTTGGTGGTGATGCAATCAGTTCCAGTTTTTTCCAGTTCCGTTTTTATAGATTCGATACGATTAGATTCTTTTAGTTGAAGAGTATCCAAACCTGTAAACTTTGCTTTTAAGCGCAAGGTGGCACAGCTAAATGTCAACGCTGGGAATAAGTCCGGCTCATTTATTAAATCAAACTCAAGGCCTTCTTCTGTAAGGCCTTGGCCTGTTTTTTCAATAAGAACCCCGTGTGGTGTTTCGGTGGATTTTACTCCCAGTTGATTAAAATATTGAGCCGCTTTTTTATCTCCTTGCAAACTTTCAAAAGATAGTTGATTCAATAAAATTTTATCACCAATATTTCCGCAAGCAATATGACCATACCAAAATGCTGCAGCACTCCAATCTTTTTCTATGGTATAATTAGCCGGCAAATAAGCTTGAGGTAAGATTTTAATATGATTGTACTCCCAAACCGATTTGATGCCGAAATGATGCATGAGCCCCAACGTCATATCAATATAAGGCCGTGATACCAATGTCCCATCTAATTCTAATGTTAAACCATTTTCCAGGACGGGGGCAATCATTAACAAACTTGAAATGAACTGAGAGCTGGTGCTACCATCTATGTTAACTGCACCACCCGTTAATTTTTTCCCATGAATTTCAAGTGGGGGATATCCTATTTCCTTTAAATAGTGAATATCCGCTCCTAATAAACTTAAACAATCTACCAGCTTGCCAACAGGTCTTTCAAGCATTCTTTCACTCCCAGTTATAACCGACATTCCCGGCTTGATGGATAAAAGGCTAATTAAAAAACGCATATTGGTACCTGCCGGTCCAACATCATACAAATAGGTTTCTTTTTTAAGCAAATCCACCAGGTTTTGGGTATCAGAGGAGCTGGATAAATCCATCAATTCAATTTTCTCGTTGCATAATGCCTGAATAATCAAAGCTCGGTTGCTTAGGCTTTTGGAACTTGGCAGTTGTATTGCAGCCTGAGTAAATTCAGCTATTTTATGGAGGCTTATTGTATTCATCTTTGTCGATAATAATGCCAAGCCTTCAAAATGATTTCATCGGAACAAGTATCATTAAAGGAAGCATCGCCAATTTTACGAATCAAACTAAAATGAATATGATTTTGTTGATTTTTTTTATCCTGCTTCATCTGAATTAACAAGGCATCTATATCTATTTGTTTAACATCTATCGTTCCAAAAAACTCAACGATCGTTTTTTCAATTTCTACCCATTCTGATTCCGGTAAATAGCCCAATTCTTTGGATATATAAGATTCTATAATAAGCCCGGCGGCCACTGCTTCTCCATGGGTTACAGTTGATTCTGTTGCTAGTTTTATCGCTTCAATTGCATGCCCAATGGTATGCCCGGCATTCAGAATTTTCCTAAGTCCTATTTCGTAAGGATCTTTAGCTACGATGGATTCTTTTATTTCTACAGATCTTGAAATGATTAAATCAATTTGATCGAGGGGGGTGGTCCGAATTTGGTTCCAAAACTCTTTATCTGCAATTAATCCATGTTTAAATGCTTCAGCTATACCACTTTTTAATTCTTTTTGGGGTAAAGTATCCAGAAACTTTTTAGAAATAACCGTTAACTCCGGAAAACCAATGGTACCCAATAGGTTTTTATAGCCCTGAAAATCAATGCCATTTTTGCCACCAATAGAGGCATCAATTTGGGCTAAAAGGGTTGTGGGTACATGCAGATAGCTGATCCCTCGTTTATAAATGCTAGCCGCAAATGCCCCTATATCGCAGATAACACCACCGCCCAGATTAATCAAACATGCATTTTTATCTGCATTCATTTGAGTTAGTTGAGAAAGGATAAATAACAATTGATCGGTATTTTTATTTTGCTCTCCGGCTGGGATTTCTATTATATCCGGTTGTATAAGTGCTGGTGATTGTTCAAGGACGTATGGTAAACAATACTGTTGGGTATGGTTGTCGACAAGAATGATAAACCTTTTCTTATTGGATTGGGCTGATATATAGCTATTCAGCGCGGTTAACGAAGGGTCAATGATGATTTGTTGTGGTATTTTGGTCATTATTAATTTTGTTCTGCCCGCTTTAAGAATATCAATATTAGTAGTGATTGTTGAATTAACAAAATTAGTTTAGGTTTGCAACATAATTGAAGGGGAAGCGGTGTATGCCCAACCTCATTTATTCAGTTGAACAAGAGATTTAAATTGGCGCAATCATGTTGAGCTTTGATAATACGCAGATCGCTTTTGAAAGCAAATCCAACGCTGAATTAAAAAGGGCGCATTTTCTATTTAATGTAATTGGGAAAAAGTGGGTAGTTGGAATGGGTAGGGGACTTACCAATTTTGCTTTTAGTATAGGATTGCCCATAAAATCCATTATTAAGGCCACCATTTTTAAGCAATTTGTGGGTGGTGAAAATATTCAGGATTGCGAAAAGGCCATGCAGTCATTAAGTAATTATAAAATTGGAACGATCTTGGATTATTCTGTAGAAGGAAAAGAATCAGAGGAAAGTTTTATGGCTGCTGAGAAGGAAATTTTAAGAACCATTGAAAAGGCCAAATTAGATTCTAGAATTTCATTTTCCGTATTTAAGGTTACTGGTTTGGGGCGACATGAAATTCTTGAAAAGCAAAGCAAAAAATCGGCACTTTCCCCATCAGATCAGTTAGAATGGGATCAAATTTATCAAAGGGTATTGAATATTTGTACGGCTTCATTTCAAATTGGGAGGCCTATATTTATTGATGCAGAAGAGAGTTGGATTCAGCCGGCCATTGATGATTTGGCATTGGATATGATGAGGAAATTTAATAAGGAAAAATGTATTGTTTACAATACTGCACAATTATATCGTCACGATCGATTAGATTATTTGAAAGAATTGTTTTCGACTGCCCAAAAGGAAAATTTTTATATGGGCTTAAAGCTGGTTCGTGGGGCTTATATGGAGAAAGAAAGAAAAAGGGCTCAGGAGATGGGTTATATGGATCCTATTCAACCCAATAAAGAAGCCTCAGACAGAGATTTTGATCTAGCCTTAATGTTTTGTGTGGAGCATATAGAAAGAGTGGCCATTTGTTTGGGAACACATAATGAAACAAGCAGTTTAAAGTTGGCTCAACAGCTGGCTGAAAGAAAAATTTCATTAAACCATCCACATATATATTTTGCTCAATTACTTGGAATGAGTGATCATATTAGTTATAATTTAAGTAAGGATGGTTATAATGTAGCCAAGTACGTTCCTTATGGACCTGTAAAGGAGGTGCTTCCCTATTTGATTCGAAGGGCTGAGGAAAATACTTCAGTAGAAGGGCAAACAGGTAGAGAACTCTCTTTAATTAAAAAGGAATTACATCGAAGAAAATCAGCTTATTAGTGCTGTGACTCCATCATTTTTTCAATTTTCTGCTTATTAATTAATGGCCTTATTTGAACCGAGCTAGGTTTTAGGTGTAGGTTTCAAAAAAATATAAGCCATGAATAGAACAAAATTAGCCATTACCCTTTTTATCATTTCCTTTTTTAGTGGAATTCTAACCGCTCAACAAGCAGAAATGTCAAGGTATTACAATGCGGTTGCGGGAAGCAACGTTCCAATGGTTGCTGAAAAGGACCATCAAGGAAATCTCAAAAAAAATGACAAGGGAGAAGTTATTTACAAGGAAGTGCAACGAGATAGTTATGGAAATGCACAAGGAAATCAATATGATTTGGCTGTGGATGGTGCATTTGAAGGTCAAACCATTTTGGTTTTACAATTGTATGCCGAAAGCAGTTTTGATTTTAAATCACCCGAAAAGGCGTTAAAAGAAAAAGGATTTGGGGTATTTCGATATATCAGCAATCCGCCGGATGCATTGCAGCTTAAGAAGGATTTGAGTCAATCTTGTCAGCTATGGATCATTTCGGATAGTTACAGTAAATTAAATGATGACCATTTAAAAGTGATCAAACAGTTTTTTGATGATGGACATGGAATATACATATGGGGTGATAATGACCCTTATTATGCAGATGCCAATAAGGTGGCCAATTGCCTGTTTGATGGGGAAATGACGGGGAATTTAATGGGAGATCATCCGGTAGGAATTCAGGTGGATAAAACTTCACCTGGTATAAGAGAAGGACATTTGGTAACCACAGGACTTGAAACAGTTTATGAAGGGATTACCATTGCGACCATTTCGGAGAATGAAAGTTTACAGCCATTAATTTATGGATCGGAAGGTAATTTGGTAACGGCGGTTTATGAGAAAAATGGGAAAAGAGCCATATTGGATGGGGGATTTACCAGGCTCTATTATAAATGGGAAACTGCGGGAACCGATCGGTATGTAAAAAATGCTGCCGCCTGGTTGGTGAATATGGAAAACTTAAGCCTGAAGAATTAGCCAATTATTATTTATACCAATAATCAGGAGTGAGATCCTGATTATTGGTATAAATAATTGATAAATAAAAATTTAATATATATATATAAACAAATAGTTTAATTAATACCTTCATTTAACATCGTTGATCCTTCATTTGTACTATCACGCTAGTTATAATAGTTTAAATATCTGTAAATAAGAATTATATGAATTAATAACATGTTAATAACTCAGTGATTTGTTAAATCATTGAAATAATTCATGAATTCTCCTGTTCCACGAATTAAAATAATTTAATTCAATCTACTTTTGTACCATGATGGGTTTCGAATTGTTATCGGATGAATTGCTGAAAAAAGCTAGTAAGATTAAATTATTGATAACGGATTGTGATGGTGTATTAACCGATAACGGAGTTTATTATTCCGAAACAGGCGAATTCACCAAACGATTTTCCATTCGAGATGGCATGGGTGTTGAGCGATTAAGAACGCAAGTTGGGGTAGAAACCTCCATTATGACAGGTGAAAATTCAATGTCTGTTTTTAAAAGAGCGGAGAAACTCAAGATTAAATTTTTGTACCAGGGCATAAAAGATAAAAAGGCCATTTTGCCGGAGGTGCTTGTTGCTGCAGGTGTTACTCCAAGCGAGATTGCTTATATTGGAGATGATACCAATGATATTGAAATCATCAAAGAAATTGGGTTTTCGGCAACTCCTGCTGATGGAACCATTTTTACAAAAGAAATAGTAGACTATATTTGTAAAGAAAAAGGCGGCTATGGTGCGTTTAGAGAACTCGCAGAATTAATCATTTTCGCTAAGAACAAAAATAAACAATAGGGTTTAAAGAGAATGAGAAGAGTTGATATAAAAAATGGCAGAAGCATTGGTGATGGTTTTCCTACTTATATAATTGCAGAAATAGGCATTAATCATAATGGCTCTATTGATATTACTAAAAAATTGATTGATTCTGCAATCAAGTCTGGATGCGATGCCGTTAAATTTCAAAAGCGGACTCCCGAAATTTGTGTACCCAGAGATCAATGGGATAAAGAAAGAGAAACCCCTTGGGGGAAAATGAGCTATATCGATTATAAAAAGAAAATTGAATTTTCTGAAGATGATTATGCAGCCATTGATAAATATTGTAAAAAGCAAGGAATAGACTGGTTTGCTTCATGTTGGGATGAACCTTCAGTAGATTTTATTGAACATTTCGATCCGGTTATTTATAAAATGGCATCGGCTTCTTTAACTGATTTTCCCTTATTAACCAAGGTGAGATCCACTGGTAAACCCATTATCATTTCCACTGGCATGAGTACTATGGAAGAAATTCACGCTGCCGTTAAACATTTAGGAACGGACAATTTGTTAATAGCCCATTCTACCTCGGCATATCCATGCGTTCCCAACGAATTGAACTTGCGTATGGTGGTTAGTCTAAGAGAATTATTTCCAACATGCCCAATTGGATATTCAGGACATGAAACCGGATTAGCTACTACTGAAGCCACCATAGCTTTAGGAGCTAATTTTATAGAACGTCATTTTACTTTAGATAGGGCCATGTGGGGAACCGATCATGCTGCATCTGTTGAGCCAGAAGGTATGAGCAGATTGGTAAGAAATATTCGCGACATCGAAATAGCTTTAGGGGATGGGATAAAAAAAGTCTATGAAAGCGAAAAAGAACCTATTAAAAGATTAAGAAGGGTACATCTCACGTAAATAATGATCGAAAAAATTATTCATTTTTTTTCATCTATTAATTGGAACAGCGCCGAAACTATTTCAAGCATCATTATCGTATCCGCTGTTGTATTATTTTCTATTCTCGAACGGTTATTTCCATATCAAAAGGGAATCCCATATTTTAGAAAGGGGTGGTATATCGATTTAATTTGGTACACTTTTATTCAAAGCTTTATTTTAAAAATTGTCATTTTTACATGGATCATTGGTCCGGTGCATGATCTTTTAAATTTACCAACTGAAGGGATTTTATCCCATTGGCCATTATGGGCACTCATATTATTCTATTTTATTACCCATGATTTTTATATGTATTGGATGCATCGTTGGCAACATTATAATAAAATATTATGGAGAACCCACGAGGCGCACCATAGTGTTGAACAAGTTGATTTTATTGCAGGTAGTAGATCCAATATGATTGAAATTATCATTAATCAAACCATAGAATTTGCACCCATTGTTCTATTACTTGATGTGGAAACGGGAATTTTGGTTACCTATATAAAAGCATCTATTGATGCGGTTTATGGTCAATTTATTCATGCCAATTTAAATGTAAAAATGGGCAAACTGGGTTATATATTTAATGGGCCTATTTTGCATCAATGGCATCATGGCGACCAAGTGGAGGTATATCATGCCAATTTTGCCACTAAATTATCACTATGGGACTACATGTTCGGAACGGCCTATAATCCAAATAAAAAACCCGAACGTTATGGGGTTTGGTATAGATTTCCCAAGGATTGGTTTATGCAACATGTTTTTTCGTTGGTTAGGTTTAATGTTGGAAAACTGGAGGATTCAAAGGCTTGTAGTTGGTATTTTAATTTTAGAGTAAATTTGATCAAGTTGTTTTTTAAATGGTGGAAGAAAATATTTGGGTTTAGGCTAAATAAAAGAAAATTGATCGAAGGCGAATTGTATGGACCCAAACCCGAGCTCGTATAACTCAATTATTAATAAAATTGACAGTATCCTTTATTTATTTAATCATTGCATCAGCTTTCCAATTGGCATGGTTGTATAATATAAAGCTCATGCCAAAGGGAATTTGGAGTCAATTAAAACAAGGTAAAATATTTACTAAAGTTTTCTGGAAAGCAATTTTGCCCATTTTCCTTTATATCTTGTTTAGTATTTCAAATATTGTTTTTCTTACCATGGCCATGCACGACATCCCAGCCTCTATTGCCTATGCAGTATGGACCGGTTTGGTTATTGCAGTTTCAACCGTTATAGATCAGATTGTTTTAAAAAATGGCTTTAACTGGCTTAAGTATTTGTTTTTATTGATGATTACCCTGGGTATTATTGGTTTAAAGCTTTCAACTAAATAAAGGATGCGCTGGATTTATCTCATACTTGCCTCCTGTTGCGAAATTGCTTGGTTTTATTGTATTGGCTATCTTAATCAATTAACATTTAAGGAGTTATATACATTTTCATTTCTAGAAAAGGAGGAGGTTTTATTGATTATGGGAGCCATCCTTAGCTATATTTTATTTGGGATAGCCAATATGTTGTTGTTTATGAAAGCTATGCAAAAAATTCCGGCATCTATTGCTTTCTCCATCTGGACAGGGGTTGCCTTGGTTGGAATTACCATTATTGATGGTCTTTTTCTCCACATTAACCTTTCTTTACTGCAAATTGGCAGCATTGCTTTTATCATCATTGGGGTGGTAGGGCTAAAGCGATATGTAAATACCTAAGTTTGGTGATGTGGGTATTGAATAATTGTTGTATTTTTGAACACAACAAATTAGACTTTTTAATCATGAAGAAACTTTATTTAGCACTTGTTTTATTTACAGGGTTATCTGTAGTTAATGCACAGCACCCAATAGAATCGGCACATAATACCAATGTTACTGTGCAACCTAAAAATACCAATCAGGATAGAGCTGTTGGTTATTATTTTGTAGACTACGAAGGATATGATGCTTCCTTAGGAACCTTAGAATCTGGAGTTTTATTTTTTAACCGTAGAAATCCAGTTTATTTTGGAACTTCTACATTAGGTATGGGTGAAGCCGCAGTGGTTTTTGATACCATGATTGTTACTCAGGATTATTCAGTTTTTGATATCTATCCTGGAAATGCAGTACAAAATTTTGATGTGGATACAGCTTATATCGTTTTACACCATCAAAACAATTCTGGTTTAGCAGATACTATTATTCTTTCTATTAAGAATGTAGCTGCTAACGGAACTCCTGGTACTACCGTTATGTGGGCTGATACCATTATTACTACTGTAGCTTTAACTAATCCTCCTACAGGAACAGGTTATCCAATTTCTCAATATGCTTTCCCAATTGATATGGCACCTATCGCTGGTGGTAAATTTAGTTTATTTGTAAACTATTACGGTGCAGCGGTTGATACCTTTGGTTTAATTAGTTCTAACAATACCTCTGGTGCTCCTTGTGCTAATGCTGCTGCTGGAAATGAAGCCATTACTTCTGAAGTATTCCCTTCATCATTCTACAGATATTGGAATGCTACTACCTTAAGCACTGTTCAACCCAATAACGTAGGTAGCGGTGGATTGTATATCGATTGTAATGGTAATGCGGCGGCTGATTGGTTAACTGAGCAAGCAGTTCAAACATTCAGCATTTGGGTTTCTGGTACACTTACCGATAACTTAGGAGTTGATGAAGAAGCTGCTGGTGTTCAAGTTAATGCTTATCCAAACCCTGCTACCGATTTCACCACTATTCAATTTACTTTGGTGGATGACGCCAGTGTTTCTGTAAACATTACCGATCTTTCTGGTAAAGTGGTTTATAACAATATTCTTGGTAAGCGTGATGCTGGTAGCAACAATATTGTTGTTAACACATCTGAGTTTAGCAATGGCGTTTACATGTACACTGTTAATGTAAATAACAAAAAAGTTACAAGAAGAATTATTGTAAATAAATAGTATATACTAATATTTATACGAAAAGGCTGTTCAGTAATGAACAGCCTTTTTTTATGGAGTTCGGCCAGGGGGTGCAGAGATATGCAGATGCTTGTAAAAGCTAGAACTGCAGCAATGAAAAGAGCGACCGATAGGAAGCTCCTTTGCTTGCTAGCAGTTCTTTTTTACAAGGATTTGCATATAGCGGAACACCCTGAAGGCCGCCAATTAATGGTGGCTATGGTAAATAAAAAAGGTTCAACACATTGTATTGAACCTTTCTAAAAAAATATGTTTGTTCCATTAAACGGTCATAATTTCCTTTTCCTTCTTTACTACATGTTCATCTACTTTTGTTTCGTAGTCTTTGGTGAGATTTTGTATGGTATTTTCTCCATCTTTGGCTAAGTCTTCCGCTAAACCATCCTTCTGTAATTTTTTAATGTTCTCATTACCAGCTTTACGGGCATTTCGGATGCTTACTTTACAATGTTCTGCTTCGTTTTTGGCCATCTTAACCATTTCTCTTCTGCGCTCCTCGGTAAGTGGTGGTACATTAATGCGAATAATCTCTCCATCGTTTTGAGGATTGAGCCCTAAATTGCTATTAATAATGGCTCTTTCAATATCAGCCAATCGGCTCTTTTCCCAAGGCTGAACAACAAGTGTTCGGGCATCGGGGGTATTAACATTGGCAATTTGGTTTAATGGGGTCATCGCTCCATAATAATCCACCATAACGCTGTCTAACATAGCCGGATTTGCTTTGCCTGTGCGAATTCTACCTAATTCAACTTCTAAATGATTGATGGCTTTATCCATCATTTCGCGGCTGGTTGTTATAATCGACTCCAAACTCATAAATTCAATTTTTACATTAACTAAGGCAAAAATAATCAACTATTTGAATTCGGGAGCATACTCCCCTCAGATCATCACTTTCCGCTTAACTGCTTATTTCTACCTTTGTATAAATACCGATAGATATGAAACCCCAATTAATGGCTTTTGATAGGTTGCTTACCATAATGGATGAGTTAAGAGAAAAATGTCCATGGGATAAAAAGCAAACCATGGAATCTCTTCGTTATTTAAGCATTGAAGAGCTCTATGAGCTTTCGGATGCCATTCTGGAGGGGGATGATGAGGAAATTAAAAAAGAACTGGGAGACATCATGCTCCATTTGGTGTTCTATGCCAAAATTGCCAGCGAAACGGGCAAGTTTGATATTGCGGATGTGCTTAATGGGATATGTGATAAACTTATTATTAGGCATCCACATATATATGGAGATGTGAAAGTAACTGACGAGGAGGAAGTAAAAAGGAACTGGGAAACCATTAAGTTAAAGGAAGGAAAAAAATCTGTTTTAGAGGGTGTTCCTAATAGTTTGCCCGCTATGGTTAAGGCCTTTCGCATGCAGGAAAAAGCAAAAGGGGTGGGTTTCGAATGGAGCAATGCGGAGGATGTTTGGAAAAAGGTACAGGAAGAATTGGAGGAGTTTAAGGTGGAGTCATCAAAAGAAAACAATCAGGATAAGTTGGAAAACGAATTTGGCGATTTGCTTTTTTCATTAATCAACTATTCACGATTTATTGGAATTAATCCGGAGGATGCCTTGGAAAGAACCAATAGGAAATTTAAAAAACGCTTTGAACACATTGAAAAAAGGGCTTTAGAAAATGGACGTCAGCTGCAGGATATGAAACTCGAAGAAATGGATGTATACTGGGAAGAGGCTAAAAAGCTATAGCTTGTTGATTTTAAAATATTTGGTATATTTATTGTCAATATCAATTCAAATAAGATTGGTTTAATTATGAGCTGGAGAAGTGGTTTAAAGGTTACGAGTAGGTATTTTATTCCTATTTCCATCATTTTTCTAATGCTCTATTCGTCAGCGTCTATTCATTCTCAAAAGTTAAATGGTTGGGATAAGCGCAAGTGGAGAAAAAATATGCTCTGGATAGAGGGGATGGGAGCTAGTGGAGCAGTTGGAGTTCATTATGAAAGAATTTTTCAGGTAGGTAGGGTGGTTTCTTTTAGGGCAGATGCTGGGATAAGCCCTTTTTACATGACGGAGCGATTTGAATTGTACGCCGGGAAAAGTATTACAGGAATTATTGGTGGAGGTTGCTATCTATTTCCCAATGCCTTTAAAATAGGAATAGGTTGTTCTATGCTAAACGATATATTTTTCGATAGAATTCCAGAAACTGTTGTGCCCAGCGATACCTCTCATGGCGGAAGTTCGGAGATTTTGCCCGCGAAAAATTATAAAGTTCGAATCATGCCTTACATAGTATTCGAAGGCACCATAAAAAACAGAATCGTATTAAGAGCGGGATACTCTCCAATTATAGATCCTGCCAACGATAATCAAAGAGATGTTTATTTTACCCATTGGGCTACCGTAGGCATCGGTTATAAGTTTGGTAAATAGTTTTTCAATTAATACATGCGGCGTTTTGTAGTTTTAATGGTTGCTGTTTTTAGTTTAACTAGCAATCAGTCATTTTCTCAAACCTCATTAATCGATTCAACTAAATTTGATAAGGTAGGCGATAAAAAAAACGGATTTTTTATTGAGGCTTTAGGCTCGAGTTACATAGCAGGAATTTTTTATCAGCGAACCATTCCACTGGCCCGCAATAAATTACATCTCCGTTTTACCGGCGGATTTAGCCCCTTTGCATTTGGAAATGTTTCTTTTAGTTCTGGAGTTTCATTACCTACAGGAGTTGGATTATATTTTTTTAAATCCCGATTTAAATTAGGTATTACCATGATGCTTATTCACGGACTTTATTTTGAACCGGTAACCCTGGTGGATGCTGGTTCCGGACCAGATGTAGAGCGAGGATATCAATTGTTTTTACAGCCCCAGCTCAATTTCGAATATCATTTTAGTCAACGATTTGTTGGTAGGGCAGCTTTTACCCCCACTTTTATACCAGGCATTAATAATGGTTTAAATACCTATAGTTTTTATCCTTGGGGAGGTTTGGTTTTTGGGTATAAATTTTAGGCTGCCTTTGGCCGCTTTTTGCTGTAGGCTGTTCATAAGGTTCACCAAATGTAATGAGCTTAGGCTCCTCCTCCGTCGGTGCTAAGCCCATAACATTTGCTAACACCTTATTTCGCAGCGCTACAGCCGTCAATCGGCAGTTATTCAACCTCATTAACGAACGTTAAATCAAAACAATTGCCCATTCATATTGTTAAATTTGTAATCAAAATAAGATGTATGGCTGTTTTAAATGTTAACGATATCACCTTTAGTACAGAGTTGGCAACAAGCGATAAAGTAGTTGTAAAATATTATGCCGATTGGTGTGGATCATGTAAACTTTTTGCTCCTAAATACAAAAGATTATCAGGCGATGAAAGGTTTGCCGGAATTCAATTTCTGGAGGTAAATGCAGAAGAAAACCCAGAAGCCAGAAAATTTGCAGGAGTGGATAACCTCCCATTCTTTGCCATATTTAAACAGGGCAAATTGGTTGAAGGATCTGCAACCAGCAAGGAGGAAGCTGTAGTAGCAATGTTGGAAAAACTTAATTAAGATTTTTATCTTTCAGTTGGTTGGCCACCCAAGTGGATAAACTATAGGCCCCTGCAACATTAAGGTGTTCTTGATCATACCAGTTTTTCTTATTGGTAAAAATGGAATCTGGAGCTATCCAAACTTCTCCGTATGATAGATATGTATCCATCTCAATGGGCGTTTTTTCAGGACTTCCATAAGGCGGGATATATAAAAAAATGATTTTCACACCGTTATTTATCGCCAACGTATTTATATTAGCCAACCATTTTCTGGATAATGGTAAATTAATTCTACGGGTCCAGGTAAAACTATTACCTTGGTTTTTAATTCTTCTAATTTTATTTTGATTTAATTGATTAGTATCTGCAGTAAAGGCATTTGTGCTGAAGCCGAATTCCTCTCTAAGGCCGTATTTATAAACCAAACTATCCTTAAATAAATCCTGCCGAAAGTACATAATCCTTGAAATGGCCGCATTATATAGATTGTTAGGATAACTTCTATTTACAATGGTTTGCGGATTAACTACATCTTTTATATCAGCCAAAAAAGGGAATACTGGATGACTAAATGGATTTTCATCCGGTAAGACCTCAATGATAAAAGTTTTGGTATTTTTTTGTTGAATTATATGTTTCATCATCACATAGGTAAGATCACGTCCCAGGCGGCAATAACCTAAATTGCAAACGGAAATAGGAGGCAAAGAATCAGTCATGAGCTGTTGATTTATTAAGGTATCATTGATACCATTAATAGTATGGGAGGATCCTAAAAAAGCAATATCAATGGGCCTTTTTAATTCAAATACTCTGCGATAGATCCAGGCTCCACGACCTTCACAATCATCTGTAAGATAATGATAGGCTCGTTTTGTGTTGGTAGGCATTGAAAAAAAAACAAATCCACCTATAACCAAAGGAACTAAAAACAGGAGGATATGTAGAATAAATTTTTTCATTAGAACTGAAAATAAATAAAAGTGGGGGCATTATTAAAATCACCAAATAAAAGTATGCAAAGAATTAAGGAATAATATAATAGCCATCTAAGGACTTTTGGAATACCTTTTATCTTTTCTGCAAAGGTTATTTTATTCATCCAAACTTCAATTAGCACAAATAGGGCTAAGGGGAGCAAAAATAATTGGTTGTAGATGCTTAATGGATAAATAAAACGTTCGATGATAAAATTGAACGAAAACAATGGACTCCAGGCCGCCATTGTTTGAGCTAAATTGACTGCTCTAAAAGGTACCCAGCAAAGAATTACCGAAATAAATACAATTAAACTGAATCCTTTAAATGATGGAAATACCTTCATCAATATTTTTTCCACCACCAGTAGGATTCCATGCAAAAACCCCCAGATAAGAAAATTATAACTGGCCCCATGCCAAAAGCCCGAGAGTAAAAATGTAATCATGATATTGATG
This sequence comes from Flavobacteriales bacterium, assembly GCA_040376605.1. Classification (GTDB taxonomy): domain Bacteria; phylum Bacteroidota; class Bacteroidia; order CAIKAF01; family CAIKAF01; genus JANWKQ01. The sequence continues at coordinate 19,383 of JBEIQI010000001.1, forward strand.
ATATACCTTATTATGGTCCCTCTGTTTCCCCCCAAAGGAATAAATACATAATCCCTGAACCAGGTGGATAAAGATATATGCCAACGTTGCCAAAACTCTGTAAAGGTTTTAGAAAAGTAAGGAGTTTTAAAATTTACCATTAACTCAAATCCTAATAACCTAGCGCAGCCCATGGCAATATCAGAATAGCCGGAAAAGTCGCCATATATTTGTATAGCAAATGCCAATACCCCTATCCAAGCGGAAATACTATCAAAACCTGAGGGATTACTAAAATATTGATTGGCCAAAACCGCAAAAGTATCAGCGATTACCATTTTTTTAAACAACCCCCAAATAATCATCCTAACACCAGAAGTTGCTTGGTCATAATTAAATTTTTTTGCACTGGAAAATTGAGGGAGCATGTGTACTGCCCTTTCTATTGGACCTGCAACCAATTGTGGGAAGAAAGAAACAAAGGCAAAAAAGTCGATTATATTTTTGGTAGGGGTTAGTTTTCCTTTGTAAACATCTAGTGCATAACTCATTGATTGGAATGTATAGAAGCTAAGACCCACCGGTAAAATAATTTTTAGCGTTTGCAAGGATCCTTCGTATCCCAATACTTGCATCATATCATTAGCCGACGTAATAAAGAAGTCGCAGTATTTAAAAAATCCAAGGAGGCATAAATTAACACCTAAACTAATTCCTAAAAATATTTTTTTATTGGATCTATTTTTGGCAGAGTGAATAAGTAAACCTGATGCAAAATCAACTGAAGAGCTGAAAATTAGCAAAAGAAGGAACCTCCAGTCCCACCATCCATAAAACAAATACCCCCCAAAAATCATAAAGAGATTGCGGGCATCTTTATTAGTCCGCGCCAAGATCCAGTAACCTGCAAAGAACAGGATCAGGAAAATAAAAAATGTAATGGTGGTAAAGGTCATTGTTTAGGAATCCTTAACGAAGTAAAGATGCGATTAAAATTGAAAACCTGCTACCTTTGAAAAAACTTTTACCATGAAAGTAGCCGCCATAAAACCATTGGTTGAAACTTATACCATCGATCAGTTAAAAGAGGCCGAAAAAAACCTATATAACGAGGAACCCCTTAGTATTGAAGTGGATGGGGCAGACGAAGGTGAAAAGTTAACCCATATTTTAGCCGCCATCGAAATATTGACAGATATGGCTAAAGGATCCGATTATAAAACCGCATTAAGAAATTATAGTTCCAGGGTAAGGAATTCTATTAATTAAATGAACCCATTTTTGGCTTGTCTTGTTTAGAAGGCCAATTGGACGGGTACTTCACACAATCGACATTTTTTATTCTTCGTTATTATAAAATAATTTATAATAATGCATTTTCTTTTTCTCGTCGTAACCTCTTTCCAAATGTTGAGCATTTCCATGAACATATACATGGAAGTTCTTATCTAATTTAATGACACTTCTGAAAAATTTCTGTGAATTTTTTTCTACCGCTGGTTGTGAAATCTGAAAACGTTCCATGGTTGGAAGATGTTTATCTGATTCATATTCTTCCTTGTAACTAATAAAGGTTTCAGCCAATTCAGGTTCGATAATTACATCCTTGGCAAATTGTTGGGCATCAAATACTTCACTAGTCATAAAGTATTCATTAGATTTTTGAAGGAAAGCAAGTTGATCTTCACGAGAAACTTCATTTTCGCTGCTCATATAATCCTTGCTAAAGCCTTTCATCATTTCCATGTACTGATTGGTCATAAAATACTCAGTATCTACCGGAGCAATGCCCAAGAAGTCCGTTTTCCAATATAAGGCAGCATTGATGTTAGAGTTGCTATCTACCATGGCAATTTTATATCCTTGCTCCTCGTAGGTTTTAAAAATGATACAACCTTTATCAAGCTTGGCAATATTTAATCCTTCATCGGTGTACATTTCTGCTTCAGCAGCATTCTGACGAACTTTTATAAAGGTCTCTTTATGTTCCGATTTAAAAATACCAATGGCTTCAACCACCTCGTCTTCTATGATACATTCTTTTAAATAGGTAACATATAATTCACCTCCTTTAATTTTTTTGTTGGTACCGCATTGATAAAGATATTGTGCCAATTCTTTAGATTTAGCATGAAATGAGGCTGGCTTTTCGAACATTTGTTGTACGATTTTAGCAGTTGCGGCATTCAAATCCTGAAAGCAGAAAAAGGTTTCACCTTTAAATGGATTGAAAAAATATCTTTTTATGGCATCATATAATATTTCATCATTCAGTTGAAATTGACCATCGGTAATATTTAATTGCTCTCCAGCAGTTCTGTTTCCTACAAAATGAACTGACATCTTTTCAATTCGGGCTTGTTCGAAATTTAATACACTCATAGTTTCTAAAAAATTTGGAAGACGAAAGTAGGGTTTTTGCTACTTCCTAAAATGGGGTTATAAACAGGTAGGGCCGAATGTTAATATCTTTTGTACACCTCAAAATTTGGCCAAAACCCGGTATTCACTTTGAACTTTTATAAATATTACTACTTTTAGGCAATCTAGCGAATGATTCAGGATGAATAACAGATCATTACCCATACTTATATCGGTATTTTTCTTTTGGGGGTTTGTAGCTGCCAGTAATGATATACTTATTCCTGTTTTTAAAGAAAAACTCAATTTGGAGCAATGGCAATCACAAATGATTTCTTTTGCTTTTTATGTGGCATATACGGTGGGATCCATTATTTATTATGTGATTTCGAAGCTTATGAAGCAGGATGTACTCAATAAAATTGGGTATAAAAATGGCGTGGCGTTGGGTTTATTTATATCAGCATTAGGTACTTTATTATTTTATCCGGCAGCCCAAACGGCCTCTTTCCCTTTAATGATTTCGGGTTTGTTTATTGTAGGTTTGGGCTTTTCGCTGCAACAAACTGCTGCAAACCCATTAACCATTGCAATGGGTGATCCAAAAAATGGATCACAACGACTTAGTTTGGCAGGTGGAATCAATAATTTTGGAACCACCATAGGACCTTTACTTATAAGTTTTGCCATTTTTGGTTCTGTTGCTGCAGGTTCTGCTGAAGCAAATATCGAAAGTGTAAAAGTTCCATACCTTATTTTAGGTGCAGCTTTCATCATTGTAGCAGTCATCTTTAAATTTTCATCTATTCCTAATACCATTCCGGCAATACAGGAAGAAGTAAATTCTACCAGCTCAAACCTCAGCCGAAAATCAGCACTCAAGTATCCACAGTTGGTTTTGGGAATGATTGCCATCTTTGTTTATGTTGGAGTAGAAGTATCTACCGCTAGTAACTTGCCTGAATTTATGAAACAACATTTAGGCACAAAAACCGAGAACATTGCACCTTTCGTTTCATTGTTTTGGGCCAGTTTAATGATTGGACGTTGGACCTCATCTATTGGAGCATTTAATATTAAGGGTGGGGCCAAACATATCATTCAATTTTTAATGCCATATATTGCATTCGGAGTTTTTTTACTAGTTAATCGGATTGCGAATCATGATGTAACCCCCTTCTATATTTATGGATTTGTAATTATTGCCTTAATTATTGGGGACTTATTGAGCAAAGGAAATCCAGCTCGTCAACTTTTATTGTATTCCATTTTTGGAATAATTGCTTTGTTTATCGGAATGTTAGCCGATGGAATGGTAAGTGTATTTGCATTTATTAGTGTAGGGTTGTTTTGCAGTACCTTATGGCCCTGTATCTTTACGCTAGCGATTAAAGGATTAGGAAAACATACCAATGAAGGATCCGGATTTTTAATTATGATGATTATGGGTGGCGGATTTATAAGCTTGTTGCAAGGTGTGCTGGCAGATAAAAATCTTTTAGGTATACAATGGAGTTATTTAGTCGGTGTTGCCTGTTTTGCCTATTTGGCATTTTATGCAACGGTTACCAAGGGTATCTTTAAAAAACAACAGATTGAATTGTAGTGGATAATGAAATATTTTGCAGGAATAGATATAGGAGGCACAAATTCAACATTAGGAATCATCAATGAGAATGGTGAGGTTATTGAAACACATCATTTCTCAACACGTAAATATGAGACTCCGGAAAGTTTTGTAGATGATGTGGGGGATAAACTAATTGAATTGCGCAATACATATGCATTGGAAGGGGTGGGTATTGGAGCTCCTAACGGAAATTATTATACGGGTTGTATTGAATTTGCACCTAATCTTCCATGGAAGGGGAAAATAGCTTTGTCGGTACTCTTTACACAAAAAACCAATCTTATTTGTAAGGTAACCAACGATGCCAATGCAGCGGCGGTGGGGGAAATGAAATTTGGAGGTGCTGTGGGCATGAAGAATTTTATTTTAGTAACCCTGGGGACAGGCGTAGGAAGTGGAATTGTAGTAGATGGTAATATTGTATTGGGGCATGATGGTTTTGCGGGTGAATTAGGACATACCATTGTATTGCCAGCAGGAAGAGAATGTGGATGTAATAGGCAAGGTTGTTTAGAAACGTATTGCTCGGCCGGCGGAATTAAAAAAACCTATTTCGAAATTTCTGGGAAGGAGTTAGAACAAGGTAAAAAAATAGATTACTTATCGGAATTGGCTGCTCAGGGCGACAAAGATGCCTTGGCTACTTTCGAAATAACAGGACAAATTCTTGGATTGGCATTAGCAAATGTATCTGCATTAACATCCCCGGAGGCTATCTTTTTATTTGGTGGCCCTTTGCATTGTGGCGAATATTTAGTGGAACCTATTAAGAAGTATTTTATTAAAAACCTATTAAGCATTTATCAAGGCAAGATTAAAATATTAACTTCATGGTTACCAATGAATCATGCCGCTATTTTGGGTGCAGCTTCGTTGGTGAAAGAACCACATTAATTTTCTCTTTATGAAATCACGACGTAGCTTTTTAAAAAAGCTAGGGCTTTCAGTAGCCGCGATACCATTGGCACCTGCCATGGTAAAAGCTGATGCTTTTGAAGATAATCCGCAAGAAAATATTATAGGAAAAATAAATAAACCAATTATACTATCTACTTGGCCCTTTGGTCAAATTGCAAATCAGGCTGGTTGGGATATTCTTTCAAAAGGAGGATCCGCATTAGATGCAGTAGAAAGTACCGCCAAATTCGTAGAGGCCGATCTTACCCAAAAATCCGTTGGATTAGGTGCATTGCCGGATAGAGATGGATATGTTACCCTGGACGCTTGTATAATGGATGAAAAAGGTAATTGTGGTTCGGTGATGTTTTTAGAAAATATTTTGCATCCGATTTCGGTAGCTCGAATGGTAATGGAAAAAACCCCACATGTGCAAATTGTTGGATCCGGGGCTCTTCAATTTGCCTTAGAAAATGGATTTACTAAACACGATGCCCCTACCGAAAGTTCTAAAAAGGAATGGCAAGATTGGGTGAAGAAAAACAATTATACACCTCAACACGGAATAGATAATCATGATACCATTGGCGTAATTGCGATGGATGAAAAGGGGAACTTATCCGGGGCTTGTACTACCAGTGGAATGGCCTTTAAAATGAGAGGCCGTGTAGGTGATTCCCCAATTATCGGGGCCGGACTTTTTGTAGACAACGAAGTGGGTGCAGCAACCGCTACAGGCACTGGTGAAGAAGTGGTTAGAATTTGTGGAACCCATTTAGTAGTAGAATTAATGCGTCAGGGATATTCGCCCTCTGATGCTTGTAAAGAAGCAACGAATAGAATTATCAAAAAAAGCCCGAAGTATACCAAGGATATGATTGTAGGTTTTTTAGCAATCAATAAAAAGGGTGAATACGGAGCATATTCTACACGGAAGGGATTTTCATATGGTGTTTATGACCAGTCGGGAACAGTCTTAAAGGATGCCCAATTTATTGAACCAGAATAATTCCTGATGATTAGCTGGGAAGATTTCGAAAAACTAGATATTCGGGTAGGAACTGTTATCGAAGTAAAGGATTTTCCTGAAGCCCGAAACCCTTCGTATCAATTGCAAATTGATTTTGGAGAGTTAGGGATCAAAAAATCGTCTGCACAAATCACCCACTTATATTCCAAAGAAAATTTATTGAATCAACAAATAATAGCTGTGGTTAATTTCCCACACAAACAAATCGGCAAATTTATGAGTGAATGTTTGGTATTGGGTATTTATGGAGAACAACATCAGGTAACTCTCATCCAACCTGAAAGAAGGGTGAATAATGGAAGTAAAATTGGATAGTATTTAGGATTATTCCAGCATTTTAAACAAAAATAATTGAATAGTTTTACGTTATTATCAAACTAAAAATATCAAATGAGTAAAGTAAATCCAGAAATGGAGATTTTAAAATGGATTCAAAAGAAAGGAAAACTCCAAATCGAAAATAATGAGGAGTTTTATATCACCTTGGAATATTCTTCTGAAAAATTTATTTATAGATTTGGTGATACCTCCACTCAAAAAGATTCGGAAGTAAAAGAAATGAAAGGGCCGGAGGCGCTGATATATTTTCAATCGCATATAGTAAGCAGAGCCAAATCAAAAGATAAATTATCGTTGAAGAGTACCGAACAAGTATGGAACTATATAAAAAACAATTCGTATATCTAATTCTTGAATGATAGAATGAAGAAGACGTTATCAACCACCATTTTCTTTTTACTTGTTGCTAGTTTTGCCGTAGCTCAATCCATTTATAAGGATGCCCGCACTGGCATTACCATTTCCTTTATTACCGATGCAGAAATGTACCCTGAAAGTTGGAGAGGAGGAGCCATCAAGGGTGAAGCAACCTCGTTGGCGGAAACAGAATATGAACGTTCTAAAAGTATCGTTAATAATGCATTAAATAAATATCCGGTGGAAGTATTAACCGAACATATTAAGAAGGTGTATGTATTGGATGAGATCCGTTTTTATGGGCTTCGTTATGGTGGTACTAATTCCTTAGATGCAGTTTATATTTCAAATAGAGGGCTTAATAGTGGATATACCGATCGTTATGTAGAGCAACTTTTCCATGCAGAGTTTTCAAGTATTCTATTAAGAAATTTATCTTATCACCTAAATCAAACTACTTGGGAGGCTTGTAATGACGAATCATTTACCTATGGAGGTTCTGGCATGGAAGCTATTAAAAATAAAAAAGCAGGGGAGGATTTCGATCCCGATTTTCATCGGCTTGGATTGTTAAATCAATATGCTTCTTCTAATTTCGAGAACGACGTAAATTCATTTGCCAAAAATATATTTAACCCTAAGCCTGGTTTTTGGGATGCTATTGATCAATACCCCAGACTTCAATGCAAAATACAATTGATCATTTCTTTTTATAGTCAAATAGATCCCAGCTTTAACGAGGAGTATTTTAAAAAATGGAAGTGATAGATGATAAAGAGTAATGTATATTGAGGCACATCTTATTGTACTTTATTTCCAGTAAAACCAATGGTAGTTCCCGGAGTAACATATTGCCAGGTAAGAATACCAAAATCCGAAGTAGTGGTGCCACTTAAAGTTCCTGTAACGTCCGCTTTATTTAAACTATAACCACCACTGATGGCTTGAAAACCAATATTGGTTAATTGAACATTCGCTCCACCACTGAAAGAATAGGTAAGTTCAATGGTAGTATCGCCTGTAGCATACAAATAGCTGGTAGCGCCACCCGAACTGGCTCCCATGGTATAACTTCCCAAATAACTTTTGCTGCCTAATTTACCGCCAGGGGTTGATGGATCAGCAACACATGCTACCAAAAAACTAATGGCCAATATTCCAATAAACCCTAAAAAAGTTGATTTCATGATGGTGAGTTTTCATTAAAAATAGACAATAGGGTTGGAAATTGCAAACCTTATAATAGCCGGCACTATATTTAACTTATCCTTGTAGCCTTTGTTTATACCTTAATGGTCTGCTGTTTTCGATTTACTAAACAGGCTTTTTACTTTAACCGCAGGAACCCATAATTTGGATAAAACATATTTGCCTAAACCTTGGTTAGTAGATACATGCCATTCAGTGGTACGAGGGCTTTCTTTGGGTTGTTCATGCAAGGTATATGCATAGGCTGCTATAGATGTTCGGTACGAACCTTCAGGAAAATTAATTGGGTCATATCCATGCAAGGTATAACTACGACAATGCATAATTGCTAACCGATTAAATGGTACATCTACCTCGGTTTTTTTACCCGTACGTTTATCTTCCAATCTTAATTCACCCCCATATTCTTTTTGCCAATCTTTGTTGATATACAATAATAAATTTAAATTCCTAAACCAGTTATGGTGTAAGGGGTGATAATTAAAATCTGCATGCATATCCAAAAAGCTTCCTTTACGACCCTGATGGATTCCACCACCATAAAACGCTGGATCAATAAAAACATCCTCATTGGTAAAATAGCAGAGCCATTTTTTAAATCTATCGCTGGTAAGATCTTGATAGAGTTCTTCAAATACTCCTCCTAATTCTTTATAGTGAGATTTTTCGTATTTGTTTTTAGCAAAAACATAATCAGCACTGGGGGTATTAATTTGTGGTATGGAATGGTATAGTTCTAATAATTTTTCGGGTTCACATAAACCATCAATACCAATATGAGGAAAGGGCTGAGCCGATAAAAAATCTTCTCTAAATTTTTCCTGGTTAGCTTCTAAATAATCAAAACGTATCAAATCATAAATATTTTAGGAAATCAAAAATCCAATAAATTTTACCAATAAAAGATGATTTTTATCAGGCTTTAGCAAGGTTAAATCACTACTTACTGGCTTTGATATTAATTTTTTTGAGTTAATCTCTGAGAATTGATTAAGGGTTATGTCTATTTACTGAACTCCATTAATTTTAGTATGTTTAGTCTCAATATTTAAGTTAATTACCATTCTATAAATTCAATGATGATGCAATTAATTTCTCTTTTAAGTTTTAATGAGATTAGTACCACCACCATAACCATTATCCTATTTGTTTTGCTCACTCTTCTCTATTTTGCTGGGTTTAAGCTAAAACGATGGTTTATAAAACGAGGCACGGTGGAAGAAAATAGCGGATTGGGTATTGTAGAAGGAGCCTTGCTTAGTTTGTTTGGTTTATTTATTGGTTTTACATTTAGCATGGCTTCTTCTAGATTCGATCATCGACGCGAAACTATTATTGCGGAAGCCAATAATATTGGTACGGCTATTTTGAGGACAGATCTTTATCCGGATAGTGCCAGAACTGAAATAAGATCACATTTAAAATTATATTTAGAATATAGGATTGCCTATTATGATGCTGTCGTTGATGAATCACTAATTAAGGCTTCGCTGGAGGGGGCTAATAAGGAGTCAGGAATTATTTGGAACATCATTACTTCCCTAGGTAAAAATCCAGAAAATAGAGAGGCCACATTATTAATGGTTCCTGCTTTAAATGAAATGATTGATATAGTCACCACTCGTGAATCTGCCAAAAATGGCAGGGTTCCCACCTCTGTACTCTGGGTGTTAATTGTTTTGAGTTTATGCTCTAGCTTTATTGCTGGATATGGTACCCGAGGTAAAAGTATTAACTATGTAGTGAGCTTGTTTTTTATCGTTATGATTACCAGTTCTATTTATCTCATCATTGATTTAGATCGACCACGAAGAGGTTTGATTAATACGGATGATGCGAATAATAAAATTATTGAGTTAAGGGAAATGTTTAAATAAAAACCCTACTATGCTCTGGAGAGAAGTCTTCCAATAATCATTACCTCGAATAAGTGAGTAAAAATAGATTCGATGGCCATGCTATTTCTAACAAAAGGAGCAAATGTACCCTCTGGAGGGTCCATAGATGCTACCACATATCCGCTATGGATATAACAGGTATTATAGAGTTTTGAAATGTTAGCATCCGAAACAACAGAGTTAGGGAACACGATGCCCATTACCGCATAAATAAAGGTAAATAGGATGATAATAAGCAGAAATATATTTGCGGCCCCCAGCAATGCATCTTTAATCTTTAAGCGTTCACCAAATACATCTGTTACGGCTTCGTAAAAACTGGTAAAGATCATAATTAAGGTTACGGTAGTAGAAAATCCCAGAATAACACGGTATGTTTGGAAATTGGTTTTTTCTAATCCACTTATAGTGGCAATAAATATTACAACTGTGGCAACTGTTAATGCGGTAGCTAATACATAAAAATACCAACGTCGATTAATAAAATGATAAAAGGAAAAATAATGACACCGTGGTTAAGGACAATGAGAAAAAAAGATCCATAAACGCAGCGGTGGTTTCGCTGATTAGGTAATTACCAGTACGAGCAGCGGGTACAATAAAAACATTGGAAAATAAACTGAGTGATTGACATACCAACAGCCAAATATATAAAGGTACGCGACGCTGATCTATTTTGGGATGTGTACTAGAGGCCATGAATAAAAATTGATAGTTAAAGATATACATTTATTCGAATTTGCACTTGGTTGAAGCGGTAACACCCTGCAAGCTTAAAGTTGCACTCCTTTGGCGTCTAGAGCCAAGGATGAGCTCTTTACTCGGTTAGTAGCCGGCTTTTAGTAAAGGCTGTTTTTTGTAAACCAGGTAACACAGTCTTCCCCAATTTATTTGGTACTGTTTTTGTACCTTTGGGGTATACGAAACTTATAACATGAAAAAAGCCCTATTTATTTTTGTTCTAATTTGCGCTACCGCCGCAAAAAGTTTTGCCCAAATGCCTCGTCATGAAATTGGGATTGAAGCTGGACCTAGTTATACCAATATGTTTGGTACTGATTTTTTAAAATTAGAAAGCGGTAGAGTAGGTTTTTTAACCGGTCTGACCTATCAATATAACTTCCCCAAATTTTTCAGTATCAGAACTGGTTTTGCCATTGAACAGAAAGGGGCATACAATACATTAGATTATACTGATACTTCGGGTAATGTATATGGATCCGGAAGTTATGTACGAAATATCAATTATTTTTCGTTGCCCGTATTAATGCGTTTTAGTTTTGGTAAAAAGGCAAAGTTCTTTGTAAATGCCGGCGGCTATATGGGATTTATTTTTGATTCGAATGTTCGTTTGGTAGATCCAAATGGGATTGTTACGGTACAAGGGTTTGATTTAAATAGATTTGAAGTGGGCGCAACCTTGGGAATTGGAGGCATGTTTACGATTTTAAAACGATTGAATCTATCTCTTGAAGTAAGGGATAACCTAGGGTTATATAATTTAGGAAAAGGTGGAAACTTGGGAAGCGGTGACGCTATGACCAACTCGTTATATGGCTTGGTTGGGGTAAGTTATAATATTGGTTTAAGAAAATAATTGATAAAATTAATTTTACATAGCCTATCCATTTTATGGGTAGGCTTTTTTATTGTTACTTTAAATTTTGGAGTCCAAATGCATTTTTTATTAAGTTATTTGTTATTGCACCCTTTAAGAAATTTGAGGATACGAAGTTGTCTGCAATAAATTATATTAGTTTTGATTAAATTACAAGTTTTAGAATATTTGTTATACGATGAATGTTGCAAATAACTTTACCACTTTTAAAAACTGGCTTACTCAAGTTTCTTTTTTGAAACCTGAGGATTGTGATATTTTTGAACCTTTCTTAATTACCCAAAAATTTGAAGAGAAGGAGTTTTTTAATACAGAGGGAAAGGTCTGCAAGGAAATTGGATTTATTAATTCGGGGGCATTTAGAACATTTTATTTGGTTGATGGTAAAGAAATAAATACTCAGTTTTGTTTCGAAAATCAATTTATAGTGGATTATGATAGTTTCTTAAATAATAAGCCAAGTAGATATTTTATTCAGGCATTGGAGCCAACAGAAATTGTAAGTTTTAATTTGGCTGCACTGCAGAGTGCTTATGAACAATCTCAGAACTGGGAAAGATTGGGGAGAGTGATGGCGGAGCAATCTTTTACTTACACTACACAGCGTGTAGAAAGTTTTATGTTTCTTGATGGTGAGCAGCGATATCTTCAATTAGTTAAAAATGAACCTGAAATATTTAATAGGGTTCCACTTTATCATATAGCATCCTACATTGGTTTGGAAAGGGAAAGCTTGAGTCGATTGAGAAAAAAAATTGCCGGTAAATAACGAATGTAACATTTGTTAATTTTAAAGTGTTTGGGCATGTTCATCTTTGTACCATAAAACAATGAACATGAAAAACATATTGATTATTAACGGTCACCCAAATACCAATAGCTTTAATGCATCATTGGTGAATGCCTACAAAACTGGTTCAATTAAAGCAGGGGCTCAAGTAAAGGAAATTGTAATAGCAGATTTAAAATTCAATCCAAATTTGGCGCATGGTTATCAAAAGAGGACAGAACTCGAACCTGATCTATTAGAAAGTTGGAGCAAAATTCAATGGGCAAATCATTTGGTTTGGGTACATCCTGTTTGGTGGGGCGGATTGCCAGCAATTACAAAAGGATTTATTGATCGTGTTTTTCTGCCAGGGTTTGCTTTTTCTTATAAGGAAAACTCAGTTTGGTGGGAGAAACATTTAACCAATAAAACGGCTCATATTATCACTACATTGGATCAACCCAGCTGGTATTATCGGATGGCTTATGGCAGGCCTAGCGTAAACCAACTTAAAAAATCAACTCTAGAATTTTGTGGAGTAAAGCCAGTGAAAGTTACCTATATTGGTCCAATTAGAAATTCTAAGGAGAATTTTAGAATTCAGAAAATAGCTCAAGTAGAAAAACTCGGCCTATTGCTTAAATAACTATTTTCTAAGTTGGTAAGATTTCGGTTTTGTAAATGCCCTTATGCCTGCATGTGATAAGGTAGACCCAAATCCTGAATGATTTCTGCCGCTCCATGGAACAGGAGCACTTACCCTGTCACAACAATTCCAATAACCGGTTCCGCTGTCAATTTGTGATAATATTTTTTCAGCTCGATCCCAGGTTTTTGAATAAACTGCAGCGGTAAGCCCGTATTCTGTATCTTGCATAAGTTTCAAGGCTTCATCGTCATCCTTTACTTTCATAATACCGATTACCGGGCCAAAACTTTCTTCTACCATAATGTCCATCTCATGATTTACATCCACCAAAACAGTGGGCTCAAATCCATATCCTTTGCCTTCGATTACTTCACCACCAACTAATATATTTGCGCCTTTTTCTATTGCATCTTGCACTTGGTTGTAAATCACTTCTACTTGAGGTTCTCTGGCCACCACGGTAATATATACCCCATCTTCAGTAGGTAAACCAACCTTCCACGATTTTACTTCTGTTACAAATGCATTGATAAAATCATCGTAGATTTTTTCGTGAACATAAATTCTTTCAACAGCACAACAGCTTTGTCCGTTATTATAGAATGCCCCATCTGCTATTCCTGCTGCTGCTGCCGAAATATTTTCTATATCATCTGCTACATAAACAGGATCTTTGCCGCCTAATTCCAATTGACAAGGCACCATTTTATGAGCTACTTTTTCGTAAATTATTTGTCCTGTTTTGTAAGAGCCCGTAAAGAAATATCCATTAAATGGCATATCCAATAATATACTTCCCACCTCGCCGGTTCCAATAGCTACTTTAAAAATATCATCTGGCACACCGGCTTTTATGAGTAGCTTTTCAATTTCTATTCCGGTTAAACTGGAATATTCGGATGGCTTGTACAGCACCGCATTGCCTGCCAATAATGCTGGTACAAATACATTCACTCCTACATTATAAGGGAAATTCCATGCCGAAATATTACAAATAACTCCCAATGGTTCGTAAACAATTTTTTCCGTTAAACCGTTGGTTTCCGTCATGATTTCTTCCGACAAATATTTCTCGGCATTTTCGGTTAACCAAACAACCCGATTACTTGCTCCATTTATTTCGTTTCGGGATTGTTGCAGAGGCTTTCCCACTTCGGAGGTGAGTATCGCGGCTAAACTTTCAACATTTTCCTTCAACAATGTTGCAAATTTTGATAGAATGGAAATTCGTTCTTTTAATGGAACTGCTTGCCAATTGGGCTGCGACTCTATTAATGTATTGTATTTATCTATAATGGTATCTTCATTGTCTTCTGCAATGGTAATGATTATTTCTTCTGTGGCAGGATTAATAATGTCCATAATATTTACTTGGGTTTAATTGATGATAAAAATGCTTCTCGTATATTTTGAGAAAATGACAACATCGTTTTGTTAACCTTTAATCTTTCAGGATGCCATTGTACACATAATAAAAATGGTTTGCCTTCTTTAATTTTATATTCTGTTGCTTCGGCAACATCATCTTTGGATACGGCTGATACCATTAAATCATCAGCAATAGTGCCCAACCCCTGATGATGGGCTGAATTCACTTCGCCGTTTTCTGTTTCAGAAATCTGATATAGGAGGCTTTCACGATCTACAAAAATTTCATGCACCCCATCATCAAATTCGTTTGCCTTCCGATGATTTTGACGACCAGCCTCTTCCAAATCCTGAATTAGGTTTCCTCCTAAAGCAATATTCACTAATTGCATGCCTCGGCAAATGGCCAAAACCGGAATGTGATGGCTGCATGCATATTCAAAAACTTTAATTTCGAAAATGTCTCTTGCCTCATTAAATATTTCTGGGCCTAATGGATATTCGTATCTACTGTTATTATAAAATTTAGGATGAGTATCAATACCTCCACTTAAAACGATAGCATCACATTTACTTAAATCCTCTAAATTATTTTCGGTATAGGATAAGGTGATAATTTTAATACCATCATCATTTCCCTGAATCCATGGGGCATAGAGATGGAACTTTGAATCGGATTGTGTAATGCCTATTATTTTCATGCTAATTAATTATTTTATAAAGCCTCGGCATAAAGGGTTCTGAATTCATCCCTAGAAACAGGTTTTGGATTATTCGGATGTGCAAAATCTGCAAATGCCAAATCGGCTAAGGTGTCCAAATGTTCTTCCTTCACTTGGATATCTCTTAAATGATGTGGAATACCAATACTAGAATTTAAATCAAATAGATATTTAACCACTGCTTCACCGGTAAGTTCTTTAAGATTGAGTGTTTGTGCAATCCTGTGAAAGCGATCTTCGAATCCGGCTATATTAAATTTCATTCCATATGGAATATTAACGGCATTGGCTAAACCATGATGTGTATCTAATAAGGAGGAAAGTGGATGAGCTAATGAATGAACTACTCCTAAACCTTTTTGAAATGCAATAGCACCCATCATAGAGGCCAATAACATTTCAGCCCTGGATTCTACGTCCGGATTTTTAACTGCCTTTTCTAAAGAAACAGAAACTAATCGAATTCCTTCTAATGCAATTCCATCGCAAATAGGATGATAATTTTTTGCCAAGAATGCTTCCATGTTATGAGTTAATGCATCCATACCGGTCGCAGCCGTTATAAATGCAGGAAGTTCCATGGTAAGCATCGGATCTGCAAAAACAATTTTGGCGAGTAGTTTTGGCGAGAATAAAATTTTTTTTTGATGCGTTTCGTCATCTGCAATTATTGCTGATCGGCCCACTTCAGAGCCTGTTCCAGCTGTTGTGGGTACGGTAATAAAATGAGGTACATCATTGGTAACATAAATATCGCCTCCCACTAAATCATCGTATTTAAAAAGAGCTTCTCTATGGTTAACTTGCAAAACAATGGCCCTTGCAACATCTAATGCTGCTCCTCCACCAATGCCAATAATACAATCTCTGTGGGTTGCATCCCAATGTTCGGTTCCTTTATAAACATCTGATTTTACAGGGTTTTTATGGATACTGGAAAAAACCTCTACTGAAATTCCTGCATTTTTTAAATCCGATACAATGGTCTTAAAAAAACTCAAATCGGCAATAACCGGATCTGTTACAATCAGTGGTTTATTAAGTTGATTATTTTTTAAATAAGGGGCTAGTTCTTTTATAGCACCGGCACCAAATCGTATGATGGTGGGGAAGTTAAATTGAGAAATTTTCGTAAAGTCCATGGAGTCTTGGTATAGGTTGCAAAATTAGGAAAAAGAGTGGAATAATCTTGGTGCATTACAACGGTAGATTCCGGCGAAGGCAGCTAGCTCTATTGCGAAATGGCCATATAAACTAAATAATCTCGAAATATCTTCTTTTTTCCCAATCAGTAACCGCTTTATTATATTGTTTCCATTCCCATTCTCGGGTAGCTACAAAATGATCAACAAATGCATTCCCAAATAATTCTTTTGATAATTTAGATTGTTTCATGGCTTGGGTAGCATTCCATAAATTGGTGGGCAAAACCCCATGAGAAGTTTCCTTATATCCATTGCCTTTTGTTGGAGCTTGTAGTTTAAGTTTGTTTTTTATCCCATACAAACCACTTGCTAAACATGCTGCCATGGCTAAATAAGGATTGACATCTGAACCTACTACACGTGTTTCAAGTCGGCATGATTTATTACTACTGGGCAATGCTCTTAAAGCAACGGTTCTATTATCAATGGCCCAGGTTAAAGTTGTTGGAGCCCAAGCTCCTTCAACCAATCTTTTATATGAATTAATGGTAGGGGCGTACATTGGCAAAATAAATGGAAGACAATATAATTGACCAGCAATATATTGTTTCATTAATTCACTCATGCCATCTTTTTCATCCTCGCTATGGAATAAATTTTTATTAGGTCTTTTATCCCACAAACTTTGATGAACATGTCCACTGCATCCTGGTAAATTCTCATCCCATTTAGCCATAAAGCTAGCCATGATTCCATGCATATAGGCCAATTCTTTTACGGATGATTTAAATAGTACGGCTCGATCTGCTGCCTCCAATATACCTGAATAGGTAATGGCTGCTTCATAAACACCTGGCCCTGTTTCGGTATGTAAACCTTCAATAGGAATATCGAATTTTTTTAATTCATCGAATATGGCAGAAAAAAAATCATTTCTTAAAGTAGTTCTTAAAATAGAATAACCAAACATGCCCGGCGTAAGTGGGCTAAGGTTATTAAATTTTTTTTCGTGAATAGATTGAGGTGTTTCTTCGAAATTAAACCATTCGAATTCCTGACTGAAATAGGGCACATAGCCAGCTTTATCTGCTGAGGCAATTATTTTTTTTAATAGATTTCTCGGACAAACATCTGCCGGGTTTTCTTTTTCATGAACGAGTTCGCAAAGGAAAAAAGGAATATTATTTTCCCATGGAATCATTCGAAAGGTAGATAAATCAATTCTTGCCGGTGCATCTGGGTAACCTGATTGCCATCCGGTATATGAAGAATTATCATAAGCGGTATCATTGGCATCCCAGCCAAATACAACATTACAAAAACCTAGTTGACCCTTAACTGCACTTAGAAACTTTTCGGTGCTGATATATTTTCCACGTAAAACTCCATCAATATCAGTAATGGCTAATTTTACCTTTTGGTCGGAATGGTTTTTTACATAATCGATAATTTCCTGTTCTGTCATCATAAATTATTTTTTATAAAATATCTTGTAAACAATAAAACAAATAAGAAGGATACCTAAGTAAATCAACATCAGCTTTATCCAATAAATGCCAATTAATACAAAGGTAACCATTGCCAACACCATAGCTAATGCAGGAACAAATGGATAACCAGGAACTCTATAGGGGCGATGAGTATTCGGATCTTTGCGCCTTAGTGCAATAAGCGAAAGCATGGCCAGCATATACAACGTTAATGCTCCTAAAACCGAAATGATAATTATGTCCCCAGTTTTATTCGTTATTAATAGCATTATACCAATACACATATTGGCAATTAGCGCATAATCGGGAGTTTTAACAATAGGTTGAATATGCCCTAGAAATTTAGGTGCTAAACCGGCTTTACCAAATTCGAAAGTAGACCGACCTGCAGCTAAAATTAATCCATGGAACGAAGCCACTAAACCAAATAAACCGATCGTAATTAATAGATGATATAATAATGCATTATCACCTACTACCTTTCTCATCGCTAATGGTAGGGGAGAATCAGATACATTTCCATTCTGCGCATTATCGAAAACAATGAGTTCCCAGCCGCCAACCCCAACGGCTGCTACAAAGGTTAATATGCACAATACTACTAATGTAAAAATGGCCGATCCAAAACCTTTTAAAATATCTTTTTGTGGATTTTTTGTTTCTTCAGCAACATTTGCCAAACCTTCGATTCCCAGAAAAAACCATACAGCAAAAGGAAGTGCCCCAAGAATTCCTTTCCAACCATTTGGTAAGGCGTTATGTTGCAGGTTTTCCATTTTAAAATGTGGCATGGTAACTCCGGCAAAAATTAAAAGTTCTACTACAGCAATGATTGTGATTACTAATTCGAAGATAGCCGCCGCTTTTACCCCTGATACATTTAATAAAGTAAAAATAATATAAGCTGAAATAGATATTGCTAAGGCAGGAATTTGTGGAAAGAATAAATGAAAATAAGTTCCTATGGCAAATGCAATAGCGGGTGGTGCGAATACAAATTCAATGATTTGGGCCATCCCTGCCAAAAAGCCGATATCTTTTCCAAAAGCTTTAGTGGCATAATCAAATACACCACCCGCCTTTGGTATATAGCAAGCAAGCTCCGCATAGGAAAATGTAAAACAAGCATAAAGTATTATAATGATAACGGTGGCAATTCCCATTCCTAAAGTTCCACCTTCTTTTAAACCCAAATTCCAGCCAAAATATAATCCAGAAATAACATAACCTACCCCTAATCCCCAAAGCATTATAGGAGTAAGTGTTTTCTTAAGGCTGCCGTTATTGGTTATTTCCATCCCTCAATAATAATAAAAATTGACTGTAATTGGTCCTAATTGCTCGCCTCAAGGTCATACTTCTTGGGATATTTTTAATCTGGCATTGAACAAAATGAATCGGGCATTTTTGGAAATTTGTTTTTATTATCTACATTTGTGACATCAAACGACCTGTTACAAGGTAATTGATTTATAAAGAAGAGGTTAGAGACTGGCTCGTTGAACCTCTGGCAACCAACTATAAGCCCCGTTAATTCGGGTTGGAAAACCGGTGCCAATTCCAGATTCTGCTACATATTGTATCAGAAGAATATAGATTGAGAAAAATGAAAAAAACAAATCATTTAAGTCTAGAAAGCCAAACAAAAAAATTCTTTGGACAACATTTATTCTGTTGTTGTTGCTGTTTTAGCTGTTAAGATTTTACCATTTCTTCATTAACACCTTTAAAACTTTTACAACATCATCATGAATACATATGTCCATGCGGAAGTATTTCAGTTAGAATCTGGCCATAAAATAGCTAGTGTTAATCTCATGCTCAATGGTATTTGCCGTCGCTAATACGATATAAAAAATTTACATCATTCCTAATCAACAAAAAACCATTTTAAAACAAAAAACCATGTCAACACAAAAATTACATTTCGAAACACTCCAGCTACATGCAGGACAAGAGGTAGACCCAACAACCGGTTCAAGAGCCGTACCTATTTATCAAACCACTTCTTACGTATTTAAAGATTCGGAGCATGCCGCCCGGTTATTTGGACTCAAAGAATTTGGAAACATTTATACCCGTTTAAACAATCCCACCACCGACGTTTTTGAAAAACGGATTGCGGCCCTGGAAGGTGGTGTTGCTGGGCTGGCCGTAGCTTCGGGTCAGGCGGCACAATTTATTGCATTAAACAATATTTTACAGGCGGGTGATAATTTTGTAACGAGTTCACATTTATATGGCGGCACTTACAATCAATTTAAAGTAGCTTTTAAACGCCTGGGTGTTGAAGTACGTTTTGCTGATGGAATTGACCCTGTTTCTATTGAAGAGCGGATTGATGCCAATACAAAAGCCATTTATATAGAAGCTATTGGCAATCCTGAATTTAGTGTGGCGGATTTTGAAAAAATTTCAAACATCGCCAAAACCTATGATATTCCATTGGTTGTAGATAATACCTTTGGTGCAGCCGGTTATATTTTTCGACCAATTGAACATGGAGCGGCCGTGGTTGTTGCCTCAGCCACTAAATGGATTGGCGGACATGGCACCAGCATTGGAGGAATAATTGTTGATGCTGGAACATATAATTGGGGAAATGGGAAATATCCACAATTTACAGAACCTTCAGAAGGGTACCATGGGCTTGTATTTTGGGATGTTTTTGGAACCAACGGCCCATTTGGCAACATTGCCTTTGCTATTAGAGCCAGAGTAGAAGGATTGCGTGACTGGGGGCCTGCCATTTCACCATTTAATTCCTTCCTCCTGTTACAAGGCTTAGAAACCCTTTCATTACGTGTACAAAGAACAATAGACAATGCACTTGAACTGGCTACGTGGTTAGAAAATCAAGAGGATGTAGAATATGTAAACTACCCGGGACTAGCTTCTTCTAAATACAATTCTTCAGCTAAAAAATATTTAAAAAATGGATTCGGCGGAGTACTAAGTTTTAAAATAAAAGGGGGTGTTGAAAAAGCCAATGCATTTGTTAATTCACTTGAACTCATTTCACACCTAGCCAATGTTGGCGATTCAAAATCGCTAATAATACATCCTGCCGCCACCACGCATGAACAATTAACTCAGGCAGAACAACTTTCTACAGGAGTGGTTCCAGGGCTCCTACGTTTCTCTGTTGGTATCGAACATGTGGAAGATTTAAAGGCCGACCTTTCCAAAGGGTTTACCGCTATACATGCTTTAAAGGCTGTGTTTACTGGCGATCTATCGAATCATTAATGGTTGATAATAATAAAACTCTATAATAAATAATTAGCAAATGTAGGCATGTCAAACTTTCAAACATACCAAAACACCCAACCCTTTGCACTCGAAAGTGGCGAGGTACTTGGTGGGCTTAAAATAGCTTACCATACCTATGGTACCTTTGATGCACAAAAAAGCAAGGTGGTTTGGGTTTGCCATGCCCTCACAGCTAATTCCGATGTAGCAGATTGGTGGGAAGATATTTTTGGCAAAGGCAGTCACTTCGATAAAGAGGAATATTATATCATTTGCGCAAATATATTAGGATCATGTTATGGATCTACAGGGCCATTGTCTGATAATGGCATTGGACGTCCTTATTTAAGAAGTTTTCCACTGGTAACCCCAAGGGACATGGCAAATGCTCATTTAATGCTGAAATCGCACCTGAAGATTCAAACCATTGATTTGTTAATTGGTTCATCTCTGGGAGGGCAGCAAGCTATGGAGCTTGCAATACAACTTAAGGAGGATTTGGATCAACTCATATTAATTGCTACTAATGCAAAACATTCACCCTATGGTATTGCCTTTAATGAATCCCAGCGTTTGGCATTATTAGCAGATGAAAGCTTTGAAAGACAGGAACCTAATGGTGGAGAAAAGGGCTTAATTGCTGCTAGAAGCATTGCGATGTTAAGTTATCGCTCCTATCACGGTTATCAAATTACCCAATCAGAAGAAAGTAGCAATAAGCTGGATGATTTTAAGTCGTCTTCATATCAGAGGTATCAGGGTAAAAAATTGGCTAAAAGGTTTAATGCTTATTCATATTGGGCACTTTTAAAATCTATGGATAGCCACCATGTAGGTCGGAACAAGGGATCAATAAAGGATGCTCTTGCAGAAATAACTGCTAGAACATTAGTGGTAGGGATCAGTAGCGATTTGCTTTTTCCAGTAGAGGAGCAAAAATATTTAGCCGAACATATTCTAAACGCCCAGCTGGAAGTAATGGATTCGAATTTTGGACATGATGGGTTTTTAGCGGACGCCAAAGTACTTGAAACAATTATTATTGAATTTTTAAAAACTACATAAAATGAGAAAGAAATTATCGATTGGATTATTTGGATTTGGTTGTGTTGGAAATGGGTTATATGAAGTGTTGAATAAATCAGAGTTATTAGATGCAACGATCAAAAAAATAGTGGTTAAGAATCCTACCAAAGATAGAAAAATTAGTAAGGAGCATTTTTCATATGATAAAAATGATATTTTATTGGATGATGAAATTAACCTTGTTGTTGAATTGATTGATGATGCAAAAGCTGCATTTTTAATCGTTTCCGAGGCATTAAAAAGAAAGAAAAATGTAGTTACCGCCAATAAAAAAATGCTTGCTGAGAACCTTGAGGAACTTATTGGGCTGGCAAAGGAAAATAAGGTATCCTTATTATATGAAGCATCTGTGGGAGGCAGTATTCCTATAATCAGGAACTTGGAGGAATACTATAATAATGATTCTCTATCAGGGGTGTTGGGAATTGTAAATGGAACCACGAATTATATTCTAACCCAAACCAATTATGGCAAGGACTATGATTCGGCATTGCAGGAAGCCCGTGAGTTAGGATTTGCGGAATCTGATCCTACCTTAGATGTTGACGGATTTGATTCGAAGTTTAAATTGATATTGCTCATTAAGCATGCTTTTGGATTAACCTTACAAGCCGAAGAGGTGTTTAATTATGGAATACGTCAAGTAAAAGAGCAGGATGTTAGGTATGCTTCGGAAAAGGGACTTCGCTTAAAATTATTTTCAAGGGCCGAAAAAGTGGGGAATCAATTAATAGGTTTTGTGGCGCCACACTTTATTGCGGAGGATAATGTCGCTTATAATGTAAATAACGAATTTAATGCAGTAACTGTAGAAGCATTATTTTCCGATAAACAATTGTTTTTGGGTAAAGGTGCAGGAGCCTATCCAACGGCAAGTGCTGTATTATCTGATATTTCAGCACTCCAATATGATTATGCCTATGAGTATAAAAAATCACAGAAAGTGAATAATTTAACCTATACCACTGATTTTAAATTGAAAATCTATGCCGGATCATCTTCTATTGAAAAGTTAGAGGAGCTTCCTTGGATAGAAAAAGATGAAGTACTAAAAAGTAAAGACTACTGTTATATCACGGGAATTATAAACTTTGCCGACCTGTTTCTAACGGATTTTAATGCCAGAAATGATTTTTTCTTCGCGGTTCTCCCTCATTCCATCAAGGACTTAAACAGTTCTGAAGCTCAATTATCATTTGCCGAATTACAAGAATCTATTAACTATTAAATAACCCTCAAATTAATTTAAAAATGAATCAAGCTCCTTTACCCTGGTATATTGCCGGCCCGCTTATTGGTCTAATCGTTCCCTTACTCTTATTGTTAAGAGAAAAACAATTTGGTATTTCGTCATCGTATCGTTATATCTGGTCGTTAATTACAAAGAAACCAGCCTATTTTAATTATGATAACAAGGTGGATGCCTGGCAAGCTCAATTTGGAATTGGTTTAATTGCCGTGGGATTCTATTATTATTTTACTAAGGAAGCTAATTTTCTCATGAACGATGAATTATCCAACCAGTTTAATGTTGATTTTTATCAAATCAGTAATTGGGTCGTGTTTTTGATTGGGGGCATTTTGGTTGGTTTTGGGGCTAGATATGCTAATGGCTGCACTGCAGGGCATTGTATCATGGGAATGTCTCAGCTTTCTCTCACCTCATTAATAGCTACTGTTGGGTTTTTTATCGGGGGCTTAATCATTGCTCATTTTATTAATCCAATTCTTTATCATTTATAAATTATGAAAAAAATAATCAATTTTATTGTTTCCATTTTATTGGGAGCTGCTTTCGGAATAGTGCTTATAGAGTCACAGGCAATTTCTTGGTATAGAATTCAGGAAATGTTTTATTTTCAGTCGTTCCATATGTATGGTTTGTTAGGTTCTGCTATTGCTACCGGTGCCTTAAGTATTTTTCTTATAAAGAAGCTAAAGGTTAAAAGTGTCTATAATAATACGGTTGTTGTTAAAGATAAACCACTAACTTGGAAGGCGAATTTGATAGGAGGAATTATTTTCGGTTTGGGCTGGGGATTAACAGGGGCTTGTTCTGCACCGCTGCTAATTTTGGTTGGGTTATCATGGAAGTTGGGTTTAATTTTGTTGGGTGGAGCATTATTGGGTACTTTTATTTATGGAATATTAAAAAACAAACTTCCGCATTAATATGAAATTAATTTTAGAAAGGATAAATAGTAAAGTGGCTTTTAAATCCACCAACGAATTCGGTACAGCGGTTCAAATTGATGGAAGTGAATCGGCAGGGGGTGAGGGCCTGGGCCTGCGCCCAATGGAATTGTTAGCTACGTCTTTGGCTTCTTGTCTTAGCATTGATATTTTACTAATTCTAAAAAAAATGCGAATTGAGCCCATTAAATATGAAGTTCATATTCAATCAAAACGCAAAGATGCTGTTCCATCATCATTCGAATCAATTCATTTAACTTTTGTGGTTGATAAAAATGATCCTAGAGAGAAAATTGAAAAAGCGATTCAATTAAGTTTGGATAAATATTGTTCGGTTGCCGCAAGCCTCTCCAATGAAATAAAAATTAGCTTTGATGTAATCACACCAAAAAAATTATAAAGTAAATGAGCAAAAAATATTTAAAGAATGCCCATAAGGAAACTTTGGCCATTCGAACACATATTCTAAGAACTAATCAAAAGGAACATTCCAATCCATTGTTCCTTACCAGTAGTTTTACATTTGACACGGCCGAAGAAATGGCAGCTGTATTTGCTGATGAGATCCCAGGAAATATTTATTCACGATATTCAAACCCCAATGTTCAAGAGCTTATAGATAAGGTGTGTTTATTAGAAAACGCAGAAAGCGGATGGGCTACTTCCTCCGGTATGGCTGCTGTATTTACTACATTTGGTGCATTATTAAAATCAGGGGATCATATCGTTTCGAGCCGATCTGTTTTTGGATCAACACATCGATTATTCACAGAAGTATTTCCTAAATGGGAGGTTTCTACGACATATGTGGATGCATTAGATTATGAAGGATATAAAAATGCTATTCAACCAAATACCAAAATTTTATATTTAGAAACCCCTTCAAACCCGGCGTTAGAAATTATTGATATTAAAACGGTGGCTAAAATTTGTAAGAAGGCAAAAATACTTTTCGTAGTGGATAATTGTTTTGCAACACCTATATTACAGCGACCGCTTGATTTAGGAGCAGATATCTCCATTCATTCAACTACAAAATTTATGGATGGCCAAGGAAGAACGCTTGGTGGATTGATTTTATCAAACTCAAAAATTATCAAAGAAATTGAAGGATTTGCTCGCCATACCGGGCCGGCATTAAGCCCGTTTAATGCCTGGATCATTTCTAAGTCAATCGAAACTTTACATATACGTGTTGAAAGAATGACCGAAAATGCGTTGGTGATTGCAAAAAAATTAGAAAAGTATCCCAAAGTAAAATGGGTTAAATATCCATTTTTGCCAAGCCATCCTCATTACAAAACTGCGAAAAAGCAGATGTTTGGAGGAGGCTCTATTGTTACATTTGAAATAAAAGGTGGATTAAAAGCAGGCCGTCAATTTTTAAATAAACTTCAGCTATTTTCATTAACTCCCAATTTAGGGGATGCCAAAAGTATTGCTACCCATCCGGCATCTACGACCCATTCGAAATTAAAGCCGGAGGAGAGAAATGCCGTGGGTATTTCCGATGGTTTGGTTAGATTATCCATCGGTCTTGAACATTCTAATGATATTTGGAAAGATATTTTACAGGCCCTATCCTAATTCAAGTGAATGAATCAATCAACATGATGGGTTCGTTTATGTTTTTTGTTCTTTCTTTTTAGCTGCAGGAAAAAGAACATTATTTAATATCAAACGATATCCTGATGAATTGGGATGCAGCGATAAATCTGTAGGTTCATCACCCACCCGATGCTGATAATCTTCCGGATCGTGTCCACCATAAAAAGTCCAGAAGCCTTTTCCAAAAGTTCCATGCATGTATCGAACTTCGTTAGCTTGTTTATTTTCTCCCAATATAACAACGTTAGATTTCAATAATTTTTTATTAAACGCAGTGGTTTGTCCAAGAAATCCTTTAATAACCGATTCATGATTTTGGGTTAACATGGTGGGCACTTCATCAGCTTTAGCAGAAAATTCAAACAATGTAAAAAAGTCGAATTTTTGCTGCATATTTCGGGTGGTGGTCATATCAATATTAGAATATTCGTATTCCGATGGATTCGTGCTAATGGTAAAATCTTTGAAAGCGAAACATTTGGTAAAATCTAGTTTAGCTTGTGATTGTTGATCCATCGGATCTCCGTCAAACGGGGTTTCACAAATATCGATACCTTCTGCGGCCAATGAAATATCATAACTGTCGGTTGCGCTACACATGGCAAATAAGTATCCACCTCCGGCTACATAATCACGTATTTTTTTTGCAACTCCTAATTTTAATTCGCTTACTTTATTAAATCCTAATTTTTTTGCCAGAATTTCTGATGACCTCACTTGTTCTTGGTACCAACTGTCATTTTTATAGGCCGACCAAAACTTTCCATACTGACCTGTAAAGTCTTCATGATGCAAGTGTAACCAATTATAGGTTGGCAACAGACCTCCAATAACTTCGGTATCGTAAATGGTGTCGTAAGGTATTTCTGAGTAGGTTAGTACCATGGTTACCGCATCATCCCAAGGTTGCATACCTGGAGGAGAATAAACGGCAATTTTGGGAGCCTTTTCCAACTTCATTGGATTTTGATTGACATCGGGGTCGGATAATTGTGAAATTAAATTGGTGCTTTGGCCGTCCGTTATTAACTCGTAAGAAACATTTCTGGCAAGCATTAAATCTTCATAAGTTGATCTGTATTTAAACATGAATGCGCCTCCACGATAATTAAGCATCCAAAAAATCTCATCGTTTAATTCTAACACTCGATATGCAACTCCATATGCTTTCAAATGATCCGTTTGGCCATCATCCATTGGAATAAAAACATAATTTGCCCTGGTACTTGTTATACTTAAAAATATAATCAGGGTAAAAGTTAATTTTTTCATACTTCGAATATACGGATAATGTATTGATTGGAGTAAACGTGATTTACTCGGTTTTGTTATATGTTTAAATATAACTCTCAATATTTGTGCCTAATAGCTCTATTGACTGAAAGAAACAATGGGTTGTGCCTAAGCAGACCATATAGCTTTCTTTAAGGATTTTTGCAGAAATCTTTGTTTATCTAGTAAAAATAAATGCAGATAGGTTAAAATATAGAAGCAGAATAAGAGAAATACAAATAACTAAAATGGTTCCTTTTAAAGAAAGTTTTGATTAAAAAGGAATATCATCATCATTCATTTTACTTTGCACAGTAATAGTTTTAGGAAGAGGATTTACCTCTCGATCCATTTCTACACCTACATCATTGGAATCTTCTGCACCGTATCTGCGAACATAATTGGATTGGGTTGGAGCCATATCCAAGTTGTGGAACTTGGTTTGTTCTGCAATGAAGCCTAAATTAATATCACGTAAAGCTCCATGCCTGTTCTTGGCAATAATTAATTGTGCCATTCCCGCAGTTGAATTCCCATCGGCATCCTGGGTAATTTTATAATATTCCGGACGGTAAAGAAAACAAACCATATCCGCATCCTGCTCAATGGCTCCTGATTCACGTAAGTGGGAAAGTAAAGGTCTTTTGTCGGTTGTTTCTTCCACCTTACGACTTAACTGGGCTAAGGCAATAATAGGTATTTTTAATTCTTTGGAAATGGCTTTTAACGAACGGGAAATCATAGAAATTTCTTGCTCTCTTAATCCCTTGCTATCGCCGGAACCTCTCATCAATTGTAAGTAGTCAATTAAGATCATACTTACATCATTCTGTTGTTTTAATCTTCTGGCAATGGATCGGAATTCCATAATGGAAAGTCCTGGTGTATCATTGATAAAAATAGGAGCGTCAGAAAGTAAAGAAATATTTTTATGGAGTTGTTGCCAATCGTCTTCGTTTAATTTTCCCTTACGAAGTTTTTCGGACTCCAACCCGGTTTCCATAGAAATCATCCTATTCACTAATTCAACAGCCTCCATCTCAAGGGAGAAAACCGCAACTGGTTTTTTATAATCAACGGCGGCATTTCTTGCCAGTGCAAGAGCAAATGCGGTTTTACCCATACCCGGACGTGCCGCTACAATGATGAGATTGGATTGTTGCCATCCTCCAGTTACCTCATCCAACTCATGAAACCCAGATGGTACTCCCGAATTTTTTTCATCTCCATCCTTATCTTCAATATTCTTAATCGCTTCTGCCAACAGCTCATGCATTTTTGTATTGGCACGATTTAAATTGCCTTGGGATACATCAAATAAATTCTGTTCTGCAAAATCCAATACATCAAATACATCCGAACTATCTTCAAATGCTTTATTCGTTACTTCCGAAGAAATACGAATAAGTTCTCTTTTAATAAATTTCTCTTGAAGGATCCTGCAATGATATTCTATATTGGCCGCAGATCCTACCCTACTGGTTAGTTGGGCTATAAAATAAGGTCCACCAATAATATCAAGATCCCCTAAAGACTTGAGTTTATTGGTTACTGTTAAAATATCTATAGGCTCACCCTCTTTATTCAGTTCGCTGATTGCATGATATACCTTTTGGTGGTTAGGTTTGTAAAATACTTCAGATTTTAATAAATCACTAACCGCCGTAAATGCATCCTTTTCTAGCATCAAAGCACCCAGTACCGCCTCCTCTAAATCAACAGCCTGAGGTGGTAGTTTCCCATATTCCAAAGAATTGATTGTATTTACAACCTTTTTTGGCTTGATGTTTTTATCTAATATTTGTCTGATATCGTCCATTATAGTGGTGCAAACTTACGTGTTGGGAAGCTAATATTAATTTAATGTTATTAACGTTAAAACAGGATTTTATGTGTACAATTAATTTATAGGAATTGGTAAATATGAGTTTTATACACCCATAAACATCTGTTAGTCAATATTATATAATCCCATCCCTCAACCGAAGCTACTATGATGTGAAACGGCTGAATGTTTCACATCATGTTTACAAATCAGAATAAGAGACAGGTTATTCAAATTAAGTGAATAACATTAAATTTACGTCTTAATTGAGAATTAGCCTACGACAAAATGTACAAAGTATTAACAGAAAATGGTGAATATAATATTGGATTTGCCTCCAATGACAATACCAAACCTTTGATTAATTCAGTTTACTCTGGATACACTATAAAAGGGAATTCCATGGATGGTTTTGAGATTGAGAAGGATGGAAAACTCTTTAAGGCAGATTTATTAAAAGTTGATTATAAGGAGAAAACTTTTTTGGTAAAAGTAGAAGGTAGAAGGATTATGGTGAAGGCCCAGGATCGTTTTGATTTGTTATTGGCAAAGCTTGGGATGACCGAGTTAGCATCAAAAAAGATCAATCAGCTCAAGTCTCCCATGCCAGGACTCATTTTGGAAGTTTTGGTAACTCCTGGCCAAAACATTAAGGCAGGAGAACCTTTAATTATTTTGGAGGCCATGAAAATGGAAAATATCATTAAGGCGCCTATAGATGTTGTAATAAAAAACGTAAAGGCCATTAAAGGAAGGCCGGTTGAAAAGAATGAGTTATTGATTGAATTCGAATAAAATTGCCATGAATGAATCTGTTGAATTTTACAAACAATATATAGGTCAGCGAATCAACACGGCCCCATCTGCTTTTGGAAATTGGCTGAATGGAAAAATTTTAAAAGTAGAGGAGGATAGTTTATCCATAGAGTTTGAGGTGCGGGATAATATGACCAACCCGGTAAAACTTCTTCATGGAGGAATGATGGCTGCCTTGATGGATGAAATAATAGGGATGACAATTTTTGTAAATGGAGAGAAAAACTTCTTTTACAGTATTAGCCTAAATGTTGATTTTATTAGCAACGTAAATGTGGGAGCCAATGTAGTGGTTACCTCAAAGATCATCAAGAAAAGTGCAAGGTTGATTCAAGCGGAATGTTATATACATGGTCCCGAAAATAAATTGTTAGCAAAAGCTAGTTCAAATCTAATTAGCAGTTAGTTACAGGAACCCTATTCTCCGGCATTAATATATTCAAAACCGCTTCCGATTTGTTTCCATAAGACTGCAATTATTCGAATATTTCCCAGGTCCCATTCTGGTTTTCTAAAAATTCCCTGACGAATTTTAAAGGAAGTATTTTCATTTACCGGAAGGATGTTGACTTGCGCCCCAATTCCATTTGACGCAGTTGATCCTCGGAGGATATGTTGATGGTTATAATTACCCGCAACTCCTAATTGTGGTGATAAAATATTGTCTTCCACGATATATGCAGTGGTGAAATAATTTGAATTGTCTGAAATAAAAAACTTACCATAAATGTTTACAATGATACTATCTGAAGTGGTTGAAAAATTAGCATTCACAGCCCCTTCTGAACTTTCGGCGGACTCCATGGTTAATGCCGTTAGGATGGCACTTTGGGTCAAAAGAGAAGATTGATTTCCTACACCAAAGTCCGGGAAACCCGCAACATTTAAGGCTGTCGCAATGTCAATGCCAGCAGGAGTAAAAAGGGTATCCGTGGCATTAGGATGAACCGTTATAAAATAATTATTTGATGGATTTGTTGCCTCCACCTGGTCTAATAGATTCAAACCAAAAGTACCACAGGTATTATTTTCGGTATCAGAAAAGAAAAAACAAATAGTGTTTTTGGTTTGCGATGGATAATCACATGATCCATCATTTACCTCTGCATTTGGATTGTAATTGGGAGAATTGGGATCTGTACATCCTTTTGTCTTATTATCGCAACTTACCATGGAAATAGTAAAGAATAATAATAGACTGATGATAATGTATGATGGACGTATCATTTAATAAGTTTAATTTTTCTGCTAATTTGGTCTTGTTCGTAAAATATAGTAACGAGAAACATAAATATCCATTGCCCAAGGATACAACAATATATTCCTCCTACTAGGTCAAAACTCTTTAAAAAGAAACTGCATGATGCCAACATGGTTATGGCAGCACCTCCAGCACATCGGGATAAAAGTCCGTGATTGTTTTTGTTATAGAAATAAATAACAATTGGAGTATACAGTGTTGAGGGAAATGCAAATAACAAACCGGCAGCCCAAAATTCATAACCAATGTTTAACATAAAGAATTGAATGCAAATAAAGTAGGAAATGGAGATAGAAACAACATTCACTAACATTCCCAAAATCAATACTTTCATGCGCAGTGAATTGTCCACTTTAATTTTGCTCTTCCTGTCTCTATTATGATAAAATTGTGTGATAAAATTTGGAAGGCTAATGGCAAATAACATAAAGTTCATAAAAATTTGATAGGTCGCTTTTTCCGAATCATCAAATTGGGTATATACAAAGAACCGATCTACGGTAAGAATGAGAATAATTGAGAATGAATAAATAAAATAATTATAAGTAATGAGGTACATTTCTATGTTTATTGTACTCAGTTTACCTTTAATAAAAACTTTATAGTTAAGCAATAAATGAATAGCGCTTTTAGAAATCTCAGTGAGACCAATGGCAAAAATTAAATACATAAATGACATGTCGTCTAATCGTAAAAAGAAATAAGCAATTCCTACGGACATTCCGGTAATATTAGCAATAATTGGCTTCCAATCGTTTTTTTCGTAAACATATAATGTTTCGAAACTTTGATTGATAAACTTTCCTGTAAAGAGAAGCAAATAGGATACACAAATGATGGGATTATAAGGAGATAAAGCGAGGAATATTAGAAAAATAATGAGCAGTGGCAGTCTGGAATAAAAGCTTTCAACAAAACTATCATATATTTTATTGGGGAAAGAGGAAAACCTTTTTTGTAAATATTGATTGGATCCCCAGGATAAAATAATGGATGCAATAGAGGCAAAAAACCAAACATCCACTGCCTTGCCCCATAATTCAATATTTACCATATAGATTGCCAACAAAGGCCATACCGGCTGAAAGATGGGTCCGGAGAATGATCGCAAGGCTTCCATGGCAATGGTTGTCGCCTTTTTAGGAGAAAGCAGGAATTTCTTCTGAATTAGTTCCATTCAAGATGCAAATTACAAAATATACCTATTGCTTTAACATTACACTCGCACTATTTTAGGGGTAAACGCTTGTTTTTTATACTTGATAAGGACGGTTTAATTAACTTTTAACTCGTATTCCCAAATGAAATTTTTTTCCAACCATGTGTTTCGCGTATAAACTAGTTGAGGTTGAAAGCTTTCAATTTCGGCCATTTTATTAATTAAAGTAATGTTGCAGTCATCTGAAAGTACAAGAATTAATTTGCCTTTGATTGCCAGATATTTTTTTGAATCTCGAAAAAGAAGTTGAAAATAGTTGAGATCTTGTCCGGCGTACCAAGCATGTTCTTCGAGATTGGAAGGATTCTTTGGGAAATATGGGGGGTTATTAATGATTAATTCGAAATTCTTCTCTTTAATTTTCTCGAATAAATTAGATTGAACTATTTGCACCATAACATCATTTAAAAGGCAATTCGATGAAGTAGTGGACACCGCAACTGGATTGATATCGCAGGCAAATGTGATTGCTTTTTCTTTGGCTGCAAAGATGCATATTGCCCCTGATCCGCATCCTATTTCCAATACTTTCTTACCTGTCAATGATTGAGTTTTTAGGTATCTGCACATGGTTCTGGTACTAAAAAACAGAGACGGATGAAATATGCCTGGCGGAATAGATAATTTAAGGCCCATAAATTGAGCCTTCCGTTCTTTTCTGAGGTAAGATTTTGTGACCGGAACTAACCAAGGTTGAATTAACCTTTTAAATATTTTTTTCCGACTCATAAATATTAAAATCCTTCAATTTCGGGTTGTCGGTATTTCCATACTTTTTGAAGTACTTTTATTTCATAAGGCATTTGATATGCACTAAACTTATATCTGGGAGCAGAAATTAACTTGATGGACTTTCTTTTCCATTTATCTAACCTTATATCCGAAACCGTCGGGTAGTAGCCATTTAATACAGTTTCGAAATTCTTAATCTTATCAATCATATATGGCTTCAGCCATGGGGTAAGTGGGTTTTTCCTTAAATCGAAATTCTCCCAGGTATCATTTATCCAATCCTCTAATTTATCAGGAAATGTAAAACCACTGGCCTTTACTTGTTCGTATAAATCTGACCCTTCTGTAGGAACCGGACTATATACATAAATGATAATTTCGGTATTGGGGTTAATGGATTTGATTTCTTTAATGAATTTGATGTCCTCATCAATTTGTTTATTCACCTGCTTCTCATCGCCCACCGGTATACCGAGTACAAAGGACATTTCCGGTATTATATCGAACTTTGCCATTCTTTCCGCAAATTTTTTTATTTGAGCCCCAGTTTGTGTACCCCCTTTATCCATCTGTTTTAGGATCTCATCATTGCCAGTTTCAGCTCCTAGGAATATCATTTTGCAACCGGCTTCACGCATGATTTTAAGACTTTCGTCTTTGTATTTGTCAATGGTGTCGATGCGGCCTTCGCCCCACCAAATTATTTCCTCCTTTTTTATTAATTCAGAGAATTCAACCGTTCTTTTTTCGGAAACGAAAAAATTGTTGTCAACAAATTCAATCGCATTCCCCCCATATTGAGTTTTTAAAAATTTAATATCATTATAAATATTGATTGCCGATTTCCCTTTCCAGCGAGCATTATAGATAGGAACTACAGCACAGAAGGAGCATGTAAATGGGCATCCAAAGCTGCTATGATAAGCAATGGTTTTACTCCCTAAATATGTTTTACCCAAGTATTTCTTTATAGGGTAAAAAATATTCAATTTCTCATATGGAAATGGGGGCAAACTGTCCTGATCATAAATTCCATCTTTTTTAGTAAAGTGAAGATCTCCATTTTTCTCAAAAATTAAATTGGAGATATCGCTAAAATCCTTTACACCCACCGAAATTTTCTGAAGTAATTGCGGAAAACATTCGTCACCGGGACCATTTACAATAAAATCAACATATCCTGATTTTAAAACTGATTTGGGCTGGTTAGATGGAAAATATCCACCCCAAACTGTGGTAATTTGAGGGTAGGATTCTTTTATTTTTTTGGTGATTGGAATGGCTTGTTTTAACTGAGGGCCAGGCATTACTGTTGACCCAAAACAAAAAACATCTTTCGTTTCGAGATATTCAAAAATCTTCTTTTCCGGCTCCCTTTCTATATTGCCGTCAACGATATAGTATTCAAAGAGTCCTTCGATACTTGCGGCTATTTGAAGAATAGAATTGGGTATTCTTGGCTTTGACGAGCTACTTCTTGGGTTAAATAGGATTACTCCAGCCATGTAAGCATTGGTTTTGGGTAAATATACAAAGATTTTGGCCGGTTAAGGTAGTTTGGTTTACAGCTGTTAGGTAACCATTGACACCTAAGAACGATTTAAGTGTCTTTTACTTGATGAGGACGAACCGAAGGTTCATTTAATTTTTTCCTGATACTGTTTGATCTTCTTCTTAATAGCATTGAAATAATAATTGATATAGCTGTTGCCCCCAAAACCAAACTAATAAGCGGCTTATGATAAATCCACACCATGGATAGACAGACCATCGTTATGATTATACCTAGTAGAAAGGAAGAAAGTAAAATACCATTTCTTATTTCCTGGTAAGTGAGGGGAATTTTACTCATAAATAGTTTAATAGCCGATAAGATTTGATAAAAACAACAACTGATAAATAGGAATCCCACTATTCGAATAGACCAATACAACCAATTGTAGTTATTATCATTAAATAAAGGAGTTTGATTAACAGCATGATATTCATTCCATAACAACAAGATGGGTCCGACAGGTAATAAAATGATCCCTCCAATTATCTTTAGAAGATATTTTTTGATCCTCCTCCCACCTGGAATATAGCTTAAGCTCATAATGATGGATTTGTTACGGAAAAGTAAGGTTTTTGTTCGATTACTTTGGATTTTAACTTATTTAATCAAAA
Source organism: Flavobacteriales bacterium (assembly GCA_040376605.1). Lineage (GTDB taxonomy): Bacteria > Bacteroidota > Bacteroidia > CAIKAF01 > CAIKAF01 > JANWKQ01. The sequence goes on from JBEIQI010000001.1 coordinate 54,274, forward strand.
AAAATGTTAGTTCAACATATTTACAGTTTAAAAATTCACTTAGCACACTACTTTTGTGATGTATCCCAAAATCCTCAATCATTATGCACAAATTATTCATTTTGCCTTTTATCTTACTTTCAGTTCTATCTTTAAATGTTACTGCCCAATCAGGTATTGGTAATAATTCTGTTTCTGTAGCAACCAATACCAACGGTGATATTAGTTGGAACGCCAATGTGGATGGGCATAACAGAAGAGGTTATATCGATTCTAAAAACTCCAAAGAAGAATGTAATTCGAAGGTTGCTGATGAAGATATTTTAACCCCAACCACCATTAGTTTATATGGGAATAGTTTTACTGATGTGTTATTCTTTTCTGGTAATGGCATGGATTTACATACCATTACAATTTTGGATGAAGAGGGAAAAGTTTTGGTATCAGATCAATATACAAATTATCATTCTATTGATGTTTCCAATTTTGCAAGTGGCACTTATTTGATTGAAATTAATAGAGGGATAAATCGGAAGTCTTATAGCAAGAAGTTTATCAAAGAATAATCAATTATACTTATCGGTAAAAATCCACCAAGATTTTAAATTCTATCGATTGATTAAAGAATTGATGTACTGCACGCCTAGTAATTTATGAGTAATATCACCGGGTCGTCTTAAATAAACCATAATTGTATAATCATTTTCTGTTTCGGCATAGCTGCCTTCAATTAGGGTAATATCTCCATTTCCTGTCTTGGGATCTTTTACGGTATACATATAATTATAATACCCTTGTTTAAAAGGTATTGCTAACCAAAATAAATCACGGTAATTGTCATAATTCATTTTATAGGTGTCTAACATTTGTCCAAAAGTAAATCCGCCTAAAAGGTAAATCTCTTTTCCCCGATAAGACTCATCGTTGGGTAAGGTAAAATATAAAGTAGCATAGTCAGGGTCGATGGTTGTGCTGAACCCATCCTGGTTATAAACGGTATATCTGCCATTAATATCTGGTCGGTTTTGATAATTACGAAAATTTCGGAGTACTTCATTTCGTAAACGGATATGATATTTGCCTTGCTCTATTTTAATATCTACGATGGGTTCATTGATAATTTGTAATGTTTTAATATCAATAAACCGATATTGGTTTCCTGCGGCAAACGAACATTCACCATTGGTATAATTATATTTAACCTCCTTGGTGTTGATGTATTGAGGACTTAGTCCAATGATCGCATTATCCCATCGATTGTTCTGAGTGATGTTTACTTTAAAATCGTTGATATAATCCTGAACGTAAATATTCTCAGTATTAATGGTAAAATATAATTCCTGATGGGTGTTTCGTAGATCTACCCCACTGGCATACCTAATCTTGGCCTCAGGAAAACTAACCACCGACTCTACAACCATAAACCTTCTGGTAAAAACAATTTTTTCTGGATCATTGGTATCAAACACCTTCATAATAAAATTCCCCGAAATGGTAGGCTTCATGAACTCATTTGGAAAGGTAAATTGGTAATGAGTATAGGGCTGTGTTACGTTTTGCGAAAAATGAGATTCAATTACATTATACGATTCAAATCCTTGCATATATTGCATATGTAATAGATCGGAAACAGACCAATCTGGATTGCAATGAATTACCTGATAACTATAATATTTTAGATCATTATCCCAATCGTCGAATTGAAAAATAAGTTTCTGCGAACTATTCAATTCAATGATGTTGTTGGTTTGATCGGAACCAGTTTTATAAACCTCAGGAAAATGAATATTGGATTGGTAAATATAATCCGGGAAAAGGATTGTTTGAGATTTTAATGGAATGTAACTAACTAAAACTCCTATGGCAAATACGATTCCTTGTTTGATTCGATTCATTTGATTTCGATTAACTTTCTCAAAGCTAACGCAGAATAGGAAAATATTGTGCCAAATCGAGAAATTTTTTGAGTAGAAATGAATTTGAGTAGATTAACGTAACAAATTAACCATCCCTCTGAGGCTTATTTCCTGACCATTTGCCATAACAATGTAAATGTCGTAAACATATACATCAACAGGGGCAGGAATTCCATCAAATGTACCATCCCACCCAATGTTTTTATCGTTAGAAAAGAAAATAGCTTGACCCCAACGATTATGAATTCTCATTTCGAATGATTGAACATTTCCCACGTGTATCATGAAATTTTGGTTCAACTCATCAAAATTGGGTGAAAAGGAATTGGGCACAAATACATTACAATCTACTTCAACAGTAATTGAATAAAATTCAGTACAGCCTCTATCATCGGTTACCGCCGCTGTATAGGTGGTAGATTTGCTGGGTGATGCAGCTGGATCTTCACATGTTGAGCAGTCAAGTGTAGTGCCATTGTCCCAGGCGAAGCTATAATTCCCTGATCCGCCAGTAACGTCAATTGCTAAGGGGGAAGTGTCACCACAATACATAAAATATTCGGTAACTCCGGCGATATTGATTTTTGTAGGTTCAATAATGGTTAATTGTACAGGCAGAACACAGTTATTATTGTCTGTAACGGTATAATTATAAACTCCTGCAGGCATATTAGTAAGTTGTGGCCCCATGCTATATACAAAAGGTGCTACCCCGCCAGAGACGTTGAGCGAAACGGCCCCATCTATTTCCCCAAAACAAGAAATATTTGTACTAGTAGAAAGGTCTGTAAGCAATGCAGGTTCGGATAAGGTAATGTCAAGAACTTCTTGTTGCCCTGCCGCATCCGTTATGGTAACTTGATAACTTCCGGCAATTAGTTGAGTTGCTAAATTGGAAATTAACCCAGGATCATGCGACCAGCTATAGCTATAAGGTGCGCAGCCTGCTGAAGTTTGAATGGTAATTTCCCCATCACTTAATCCGAAGCAGCTGATATCAAAACCATTATAATCAGAGGTGGTATAGCTATTAATCATTGGAGCCGGTAAAACATCCACAGTAAATTGACAAGTTGTTGTATTGCCCACAATGTCTTCTGCTATTAAATCTACGAGCTGCTGACCAACATCGGCACAACTAAAGATAGATTGACTGATGGTAATTGTATTGATGCCACAGTTGTCGGTACTTCCATTATCCGCCTGCGCAGCGGTAATGGAGCCATCTCCATTGGCATCAAGCTGTAATTGTAAATTCTGACAAAGAGCCGTTGGGTTAATGGTATCTGCCAATGTTAACGTAAAGCTAAAAGTGGAATCGAAGTTACTAACCTGACCATCATTAATGGTGATGGTAATTAATGAGCTACCAACGGCACCCCCAATTGGAGTTAAAGTGATATCACGATTAGCTCCAACTCCGCCAAAAACAATATTGGCTGCTGGAATCACAGCAGGGTTCGATGAAGTGGCCGATAAGGTTAGAACACCTGCTGCCTGTTGATTATCTGCTACATCAAAAAGAATATTGAGAGGGGAGGTATTTGGACAAACAATAGTATCTGAAGGTGGATTTACAATGTATGGTGGGGTATTGATAATGATACCATTGGCCCTGATAGCAAAATTATAAGGGTTTGGAGGACTGCATGATGAGTAAGCATCCGAATTGGGAATATTAATAGTTCCATTTATGATGCCTGTTACCCCTGGGGCAAATTGAATATCAAAGGGGACAGAGCCTCCCGGTGGAATGATATTAGTTGCGGGTTGATTTAAAACACTAAATCCAACTCCTGTAACTGTAATATAAGGAACACCCGTTAAGGTAAGTGGGGATTCTCCAATATTGTGGATATAAAAAGTTTTTGTTGACGAAAATCCAACGCCAACATTCCCAAAATCAGTATTGTCTGCGACAATCGGAGTAACATCGTTATCTGGAATAATAAGAGCATTGCCCTGAACCTGTGGTTGAGCAATACTAACTATTTTAATATCATCAACGGCCCAACCCCTGTCTGCAACCGCCTCATCCGAATGAAATGTATATCTTAACTGAAAGGTCGGTACGTTATCAAATGCCGAAATATTGGCGATTACCTTGGTCCAGGTTGTTTTAGGATTAAACCAGGCTGGTGTATTATTATAATAAAAGGGGGTAGAAGATCCATTTTGAGACATGTTACCATCGTATGGAATGCACATTTGAGCTGCGGTAATTTTGGTCCAGGTTACTCCATTGTGCGACCATTCTATAAAGCCCCCATCCCAATTTCCGGTTTCCGAACGCATTTGCATCCAAAATTCAAGTCTGCAATTGTCATAACCAGTTAAGTCGATTACCGGAGAAACCAAACGATAGACAATATAATTTCCGGCTCCTGCCTGGGCATAATTATTATTTCCATTTACATAAAAGCACCCTCCGCCACCTCCGGTATGATCCGTGGCCGGCACAACGGGCACCACTGCCAGCCAATTATATCCAGCAACATTGGCAGGAAATAGTCTTCCGGTATTGGTCCATCCTCCTAAAGCATTACAATTATCATAAAATACAGTAGTTTGGGCATGGCTCCTGCCTACCATAAATAACGTAGAAGCAACGAAGAGTATCGGAAAAAATTTACTTGGTTTCATAACTGTTAAGCCAAAAGTAATAAAACTTATATGAAAAGAGGACAATTTGCTCAAATTAGCTTCAGCCATGGATTATTGCAAACAATAAAATAGATAACTTTACGTATTATACCGTTATGAAAAGGATTCTCATTTATTGTGGACTGATATTAATATTGGGCTCTTGCGGCGACCAATGTATTAGTTGCACCGAAATCAGCGGATATCCAAATGCCGTTATTTGCAAGGATACTTACGAAACCACCATTGATGACCAAGCTCCGGTTTGGGCAGAATATCAAGAAACCGCAGTTACTGCAGGCTGTATTAAGCAATAAAATTGGCGGCTTTCAGTTATAAATCTTATTTTTGCCAACCAATGCATTTGCGTCGCCATATACCTGCAGGATTAGTACTTATTGCTGTGCTCTTATTATCAACGGGCTGTAGTACCAAAAAAATACGGGACTTGCCAGGTTTTGGCATAATCTAAATACCAAGTATAACGGTTATTTTAATGGTAATGAAGCCATTAAGCTGGGAATGCAAGATTTAAGCAAAACCAGAAAGGACGATTATTCAAAGATTATCCCAACCTTCGATTATGGGGATCGCTCCAATTGGCCTGCCATGAATACCAACGCGGATCGTGCCATTAAAAAAGCGGTGATCATGATCAAAAAGCACAGCATGTTTATCAATGGCAAACAATACAATCGCTGGATTGATGATTGTTATATGTTAATGGGCAAGGCTAATTTTTTCAAATTAGAACATTCTTTAGGGGCCAATCAATTAAAACATGTTGCTGATAATAGTGAAAAACAATTTACGAAGGATGAGGCTAAAATTTGGATGGTAAGAACCTATAACGAAATGGGTGAATTTGCAGAATCCGGCACCATCATTAGAGGTATCGACAGGGGTGGGGTAGATAGAAAATTATTACCAGAATATTATTCGGTTATTGCTGATTATTATATCCGTCAAAAAGATTGGGATAAGGCATTGGATAATATTGATGAAGCTATTAAATGGTCGAAGAGCAAAAAAAGAAATGGTCGTCTTGAATTTATTCGCGGACAGATTTATGAAATGATGGGCGATAATAAAAAGGCCTATGATTCTTATGAGAAGGTCATCAAATATCGTCCGGAATATGTAATGGAGTTTCAAAGCCGCATCAACATGGCCCGAACCGCCGAAAATAGCAATAACGAGAGTTTAAGAAAGACCCTCAGGAAAATGTTGAGAGATGGGAAAAATATTGAATATCTCGATCAGGTTTATTATGCAATAGCCCTTATTGATTTAAAAGAAGAAAAAAATCCTGAAGCAATTATCAACCTTAACAAGTCCCTAAGAAATAGTATCGACAACCAAAATCAACAAGCACTGTCTCATTTAAAATTGGCCGAAATTTATTTGGCTGATAGGAAGTATGAATTGGCCCAAGGTTATTATGATAGTACGGCTTCTTTATTAGCGAAGGATCATCCAAAATATGATGAGGTGATGCGTTTAAAAGAAAACCTGACCTTATTGGTTCAGAATATTAGAATTGTGGAAACGCAGGATAGTTTGCAAAGACTTTCTAAAATGGATAGTACCGAGTTGGTTGATTATTTTACCAAGTATGTGGAAGATTTGAAACAGGCTGATGAGGATGCAAAAAATAATCCGAATACTAATCCAGTAAATTTTAATACCAGTCAATCAAGTAATGGCAAATGGTATTTTACAAGTCCCCAATCATTAACCCTGGGTTCTAATGAATTTAAGAAAACCTTTGGGCAAAGACCTCTGGAAGATAACTGGAGAAGACAAAATAAAGCGGTAAGTTTTTTAAATGACGATCCGGTTGATACGGGAGGTACAGACTTGGTAGACCTGCGTTATGATGTAAACACTTATGTGAGTCAGGTCCCCAAAAACGATTCTGATTTATATGCTTCTAATGAGTTGATTTATAAAGCCCTTTATAATATTGGAACGATTTATAAGGATAAAATTTTGGATTATCCCAAATCAGCCGAAGCTTATGAGGAATTGGTAAAACGATGTGATAAAAACAATCCGCAATATTTCCCGATCACTTATTTTCAGCTTTATTCCTTGTATAAAGGTTTGAAAAAAGAAGAGCTGATGAATAAGTATAAGGATATTATACTTACCGAGTATGCTAATAGTGATTATGCGGCCATTATTTTAGACCCTGAAGGTTTTGCCCAAAAGAATGAAACCAATGATGCTGCTTCACCAGCTTATACCGCGGCGTATAATTTGTACAAGTCGAATGATTTTACAGGCAGTTTAAATAGTTGTATTACCGCCTTACAACAATATCCAAAATCGCCTTTACTTCATCGTTTTGCCTTGTTAAAAGCCTTATGTATTGATAAAATTAATGGGAGAGAGGTATTTAAAACAGAATTGCAAGTGGTAATTGATAACTATAAAGGAACAGAAAGTGCCTCCACTGCAAAAAGACTATTGGATGCGATAAATGGCAAAACGGATGACAATACCAATCCAGAAATTAATGTTAAAGCAGAATTTGTTTTTGATGCTAAATCGGAGCATTTTGTAATACTTTATATCCCAGATGCAACCAAAAAAGTGGATGGTGCGGTAGGTAAATTGATTGAATTTAATGATCTTGAATTTGAGGGTCGAGAATATTCGGTATCGAACTCTATTTTGCCTCAATCCGGACAAGTTATTTTAATTCGAAAGTTTGCCAATTCCACCGAAGCGCTTCAATACGTAAGTAAATACGATGACAAAGGAATGGTGCTTAAACTCAACCTTAATTCGCCAAGTAAAATTATGGCAATTAGTAAAGCCAATTTTGCGACTCTAATGAAAACGCCATCAATGGCCGAGTACCAGAATTTTTATACTGAAAACTATAAATAGAGAAGGGTTTACTGTTATGGCCAAAACGACTAAAAAGAGCGATAAACCAAATTTTATAAATGTCCCTAACCAATTAAATGCGGGGGCTGTAATCGATGGAAATGTAAAGTTGGAAGGCCATTTAAGGCTAGATGGAAAGATTATTGGGGATTTAACCTGCACGGGAAAAGTGGTTGTGGGTGAAAAGGGGGAGGTTTCCGGAAATTTAATTTGCGAAAGTGCAGATATAATGGGTTTGGTGAATGGAGACATCAAGGTGAACACAAATACCTCTTTGTTCGCAAAGTCTAAAGTAATTGGTAATATTTATACCATCACCATTAATATAGAACCCGGTGCCATTTTTAATGGAAAGTGTATTATGGGTTCTCATGAATCATAATTTGGGATCATCACCTCAAAAATCGAATGGGCCCAAGTCCAACCAATGGATTCGATATTCCGGAATGGGACTTCAAATGCTTGTTATCATTGGGTTGGGTGTTTGGGGAGGATATAAACTAGATAAAATTTATCACACCGAATCAATATTTACTATAGTTTTGTCCCTGGTTTCGGTTATATTATCAATGGCCTTGGTAATTAGAGAGTTTACAAATAGAAAAAAATAGCGTGAATAACAAGTTAAAAAATTACATCATTTATATTTGTCTAATAACCATTGCCTTAATGGTAGGTTATTATTTTTTTAAGGATAAACTGGCCCTACAAACGGCTTATATTATTCCGGCCTTTTTCCTTATCACCTTAGTAGGGCATATGATCTTAATGCGCGCTGTAACAAGGGATGCCAAGAAGTTCTATATTAATTTTATTGGGGCAATGGCTTTTAAAATGTTGGCTTATTTCTTTTTTCTAACCATTATGTTCCTTGCCTACAAGGAGATTAATACCGATTTTCTAGTGGTCTTTATGTCGGTATACCTTGTCTATACGGTGTTTGAAATGATCTATGTTTATCCAATTGCTCGTAAGAACAATTAACTAGTGGTTCTGGTGCAATAGGTTAAAAAAAGAATCTCCCACCGGGTATTTATAGAAGTGTCGCTGATTTTAACAATTAAATATTGCTCGTACATAGCGTTGAGCCAATTAAATCATTCGTAAGGGGCTGCTATTGCTCGGTTTCTTGATAATTTTCAGGGTTTTAAAAAAAATAGAAAATAATTATCCTTTTAGATTCCTTTTGGGACTATATTTTTCTACTTTTGCGGTGCGAAAAAAAAAGTTTGGTATGAATTTTTTTAAAAACCTTGGTCTCTCTGCTGTTTTATTTGTTTTTGGGTTCATTATGCCAAACCTTTTTGCCCAAAATCATGATCACCCTGCAGATACTGGAGCCGTTCATGAAGATCATGTAGAAGCCAATCATGGAAATAAAGAGGAAGCTGAAGAAGAAGATTATTTTGGTTCATTCGTATTTCATCATATTTCGGATGATTATATGTTCCAAATTTTTGATGATATCTACTGTCCATTACCCGTAATTATTTTTGAACCAGGATCTGGATTAGATGTTTTCTTATCCAATCAATTATTGGAGAAAGATGAAAATCATTTATCAAGAGGAAAATATTTTTACCACCACGGAAATTTGGTTATCGCGGAATTAGATGAACATGGTCATGCCAAGATGGATAGTTTAGGACATCCTGTTGGTAAACATGAAGCTAAACTATTGGATGTTGGGAAATCGGATGTATTCTATAATTTTTCTATCACCAAAAATGTTTTTGGAATCCTTTTGGCCTGTGCGGTTATTGTTCTTATTTTCTTTAGCGTGGCTTCTAAATACAAGAAGAACCCAAACTCAGCACCACGTGGATTACAAGGAGCTCTTGAGCCTTTAATTTTATATGTACAGGACGATGTGGTGAAGCCATCTATAGGCAAGAAATATGAAAGATTCTTACCATATTTATTAACCCTATTCTTCTTTATTTGGATCAATAACATGATAGGGTTGATTCCATTTTTCCCGGGGAGTGCTAACGTTACCGGAAATATTGCGGTAACCTTTACTCTTGCATTTTTTGCTTTGATTATACAAGTTGTGAATGGGAATAAAAACTTCTGGGGTCATATTTTTTGGTTTCCAGGAGTGCCAGTGCCGGTAAAACTTTTACTTGCGGTAATTGAATTTATTGGATTATTTACTAAGCCGTTTTCATTAATGATACGTTTGTTTGCGAACATTACCGCAGGTCATATCATCATTATGAGTATCATCGGTATTACGTTTGTTATGAAGAGTTTGGCCCTTGGATTTGCCACTTCTATTTTTTCAGTAGCGATGTTCGTTCTGGAATTATTAGTAGCGCTTATCCAGGCTTATATATTTACTTTGCTTACATCATTAATGATAGGATCGGCTTTGGAAGAGGGGCATCACGATCATCATGAAACGGCGGAAGCGAAACATTAAGTTGGATTTTTTTAACTACATAAATTAAATTGTATGGCAAACATGCTAAGTATTATGCTTGACGCAATGGGTCACCTAGGTGGCGGAATCGGTGCTGGATTAGCTGCAATTGGAGCTGGTGTTGGTATTGGTCAAATTGGTAAAGGTGCAACCGAAGGGATTGCTCGTCAGCCAGAAGCCTCTGGAGATATCCGTGGTGCAGCTATCGTACTTGCAGCCTTCATCGAGGGTGTTGCATTATTTGGTGCGGTAATCTGTATCATTTTAGCTACAAGCAAGTAAAAAAACGAAGCGGTGTTCCGGCGATTGGCCGGAACCGCTTTTTTGTATTAAAGAAAAAAGATTAAGAATATGGAATTGTTAAACCCCAGTTTTGGACTTGTTGTTTGGACCACATTTTCATTTTTGATATTGTTGGTTTTATTGCGTCGTTTTGCATGGAAGCCTATTTTGGGTACCATCAAAAAGAGAGAAGAATCCATTAACAATGCATTAAACTCTGCCAAAGAAGCTGAGCTAAAATTAACTGCTTTAAAATCAGAAAATGAAGCATTATTGGCTGAAGCTAGAAAAGAAAGAGATGCTATTTTGAAGGAAGCTCGTGAGGCAAAAGAGAGAATTATTAATGAGGCCAAAGGAATTGCTCAAGAAGAAGCTGCTCGATTAACCGCAAGTGCTAGAGAGAATATTAACAACGAAAAAATGAAAGCCGTTACCGAGTTACGTAACCAGGTGGCCATTTTATCAGTGGAAATTGCGGAGAAGATCTTGAAGGAAAAAATGGCTGATAGCGCTAAGCAAACGGAGGTGATGGAAAATATTATGAAAGAGGTAACCTTAAATTAAAAAAGAAATGGCAGGTTATAGTGTTTTAGCTTCCAGATATGCTCATTCGTTGTTTTCACTAGCGCAGGAGAAAGGATTAACCAATGAGGTAGAGGCTGATTTGATTGGTATAAAAAATGCGTTTCATGAAAGTGCAGATTTGAGAAGTTTTTTAAAGAGTCCTGTTATCAATATCAATACCAAAAAAGCTGCTTTAGAAAAAGCTTTTGGTCCTCATGTTTCAAAACTTACTTTGTTGTTTTTAGATAAGTTGGTGGAGGCAAGAAGAGAATATTATATTGCTGAAGTAGCTGAAGCTTTTAGAGATTCATTTAAAAAGTTGAATGGAGTAGTTACTGCTAAAGTAATTACTGCCGCTCCAATGAATGATAAAATTAGAGCCGAAGTAACCAGAATTGTTAAAGATAATAAGGAGTTTATCAATGCATCATCAATTGAAATTGAAGAGAAAATTGATCCAAGTTTAATTGGAGGTATCATCATTAATGTTGGAGACAAGCAAATTGATGCAAGCTTCAGCAGAATGATTAATGAGTTTAAAATGGCATTTAGCCATAACTATTACGTAAAAGAATTTTAATAAGATTTTAAATACACATTTCTATGGCAGAAATTAAGGCAACAGAAGTAACAGCAATTTTAAGAGAACAACTTTCGGGTTTTAAGTCTCATGCTGAATTAGAAGAGGTAGGTACTGTATTACAAATTGGTGATGGAGTTGCCCGTATCTTTGGATTAAATAATGTAGAATCTGGGGAGTTGATCGAGTTTCATAATGGTTTACGTGCCATCGTATTGAATCTTGAAGAGGACCACGTGGGTGCCGTATTATTAGGGGAAGCAAAAGGAATTAAAGAAGGTGATACCGTTAAACGTACCCGTAAAATTGCTTCTATTAAAGTAGGTGATGGCATGTTAGGTCGTGTTATTGATACTTTAGGAACTCCTATTGATGGAAAAGGCCCATTAACTGGTGAATTATTAGAAATGCCATTAGAAAGAAAGGCTCCCGGAGTTATTTACCGTCAACCAGTAAATGAGCCATTGCAAACGGGTATCAAAGCGATTGATGCGATGATTCCAATTGGTCGTGGACAAAGAGAGTTGATCATTGGTGACCGTCAAACGGGTAAAACTGCCGTGGCCATTGATACCATTATTAATCAAAAAGAATTTTACGATAGAGGCGAACCTGTATTTTGTATTTATGTGGCAGTTGGTCAAAAATCATCAACTGTTGCCGCTATTGCAAATACATTAGAGAAATATGGTGCTATGCCTTATAGTGTTATTGTATCTTCATCTGCTGCAGATCCTGCTCCTATGCAGTTTTATGCGCCATTTGCTGGTGCCGCAATCGGAGAATATTTCCGTGATACCGGTCGTCCTGCATTAATTATTTATGATGACTTATCGAAACAAGCCGTAGCTTATCGTGAGGTATCTTTATTATTACGTAGACCACCGGGACGTGAAGCTTATCCTGGAGACGTGTTCTACTTACATAGCCGTTTGCTTGAAAGAGCTGCCAAGGTAATTGCCAATGATGAGATTGCATCTCAAATGAACGATTTACCTGAATCATTAAAGGGTAGAGTAAAAGGAGGGGGTTCTTTAACAGCTCTTCCGATTATCGAAACTCAAGCGGGTGACGTTTCAGCTTATATTCCTACTAACGTAATTTCTATTACCGACGGACAAATATTCCTTGAATCGAATTTATTTAATGCGGGTGTTCGTCCTGCCATTAACGTAGGTATTTCGGTATCTCGTGTAGGAGGAAATGCTCAAATTAAATCGATGAAAAAGGTTGCTGGTACTTTAAAATTAGACCAGGCTCAATATAGAGAGTTAGAGGCTTTCTCTAAATTCGGTTCGGATTTAGATGCATCTACCAAATCGGTATTGGATAAAGGATCTCGTAACGTGGAAATTCTAAAGCAAGGGCAGTTTTCTCCATCATCTGTAGAAAAACAAATTGCCATTATTTATGCAGGAACAAAAAATTTATTGAGAAATGTTCCAATCAATAAAGTAAAAGAATTTGAAGCGGATTATTTAGGGGTATTGGAAGCTACGCATCCTGAAGTATTAGATGGTTTACGTAAGGGTCAGTACAACGATGAGATCGAGAAAGTATTAACCAAGGTGGCTGCTGATGTAGCTGCTAAGTATTAATAAAACGGAATTGCGGCAGGGATAGTAGTTTCGGCAATGCCGAGACGGATAGCCCGGTACAGCCGCCCAACATAAAAAATACAGGCCATGGCCAATTTAAAGGAAGTTAGAAATAGAATTGTATCGGTAAATTCAACCAGACAGATTACCAGCGCTATGAAGTTGGTATCTGCTGCTAAATTGAAAAAAGCCCAGGATGCCATTACTAAAATGCGTCCTTATTCGAATAAACTAACCGAGATTTTACAAAACCTAAGCCAATCTATGAATGCCAATGAAGGCATTTATACCCAGCAACGTGAAGTAAAAAATGTTTTGCTTATTGTAGTTACTTCTAATAGAGGTTTATGTGGTGCTTTTAATGCCAATGTAATTAAACGTGCTAACTATGCCATTGAACATAGCTACAAACAAATACAGCAGGAAGGAAATTTATCGGTAATTACTGTTGGGAAAAAAGCAACTCAACTTTTTTCTAAGAAAAACGTGAACCTGATCAGCTCTCACGATGATATTTTTAACGGAATTAGTTTTGAAGCTGTTATTCCGGTTGCTGAAGCTGTAATGAAATTGTTTGCTGAAGGTAAAGTTGATAAAGTTGAATTCTTCTATAACCAATTTAAAACGGCTGCTACCCAAATGGTACAACAGGAACAATTTTTACCTGTATTGCCTCCTGTAGCAAAAGAAGGTGCTAATAAAAGTACGCAAGAGTATATTTTTGAGCCTTCTAAAGAAGAAATTATCCAGAACTTAATTCCTCTTTCCTTAAAAACTCAATTTTTTAAAGTGATTTTGGATTCTAATGCATCAGAACATGGTGCTCGTATGACGGCTATGCATAAGGCTACAGACAATGCCGGTGAATTATTAAAGGCATTAAAATTGTCATATAACAAGGCCCGTCAGTCTGCTATTACCAATGAGATCCTTGAGATCTCTGCCGGAGCAGAAGCTTTAAAAGGCTAGTTTTTGTTTTTATTCTCGCATTTGATCCTTATATCCTGAGAAGTTATATTTTTATATAACTCAACTAAGGTTATGACCAATAATGTATATGCTTATTTAACACCTATTGCCATTCTATTTATTTTATTGGAGGTTGGTTTGGTGTTATTGTTTAAACGAAAGTACATTCGATTTCAAGAGGCCATTGCTAATTTTGGAACAGCCCTTGGCAATCAAACCATGAATGTTTTGGTTGCTGCCGGAGTCTTTGTTGTATATGGAATTTTATGGGAACGGTCTCGATTCATTAACCAAATTGATATAACTAATCCTATCAATTTTATCCTCCTTTTGTTGGGGGTAGATTTTATTTTTTATTGGGTGCATCGTTGGGGTCATCATATTAATATTATGTGGGCTGCCCATTCGCCACATCATTCTGCCGAGGAGATGAATTATCTGGTGGCTTTAAGAGCCAGTGTAACGCAACGTTTATTTTCATTTTTCTTTTTTTGGCCCTTGGCTCTTATTGGGTTTAAGCCCGAACATATTTATATGATGACAGGTTTGCATTTATTTATTGCTTTTTTACATCATACAGAGTTTATTCCTAAACTTTGGAGGGGTATTGAATTTTTGTTTACTACACCATCACATCATCGGGTTCACCATGGGGTTAACTTTAAATACCTGGATAAAAATTTTGGTGAATTTTTAATAGTGTGGGATCGTTTGTTTGGCACATTTGCCGAGGAAAAGGAGAAGGTAGTTTATGGGATGTACAATGGACCTAAAACATGGAATCCCATTTATATCAATTTTCATTATTATATACAGCTATGGAAATTGGCCAATGAATCGAAAAGTTTTTGGCCTAAACTCATCATTTGGTTTATGCCTTTGGGATGGACACCAAAGGATGTAAAACCCAAACCTGCAAATGTGGAAATGACCCAACAAAATCAGGTTAAATTTAAAACGATTATGTTCCCAATGGCTAAACCCTATCTGCTGTTACAAACTGTTTTTGGGGTAGTCTTGATGTTATTAATTATTTCACCTAATTCAACCTGGTTGGTTTATGAAAAAATTATTGGAGCGGTGGTTTTATGGCATATGATAATTAATTGGAGTGGAATTTTGGAAAGTAAATCTTGGCTGCTAGCTTCAGAAACGGTGAGAATTATTGTGATGAGTTTGATGATTGTCTACTTTTCCAACCTAATTGAGCAACCTGTTTTATTGGCTGTATTTTTAATTATACAAATAGTTAGCCTCGCTTGCTGTTTTATTTATTTTAAAAACGAAAATCAGCAGGATTTAAAATATGCATAGCTGAAAGATCCCTTTAATGGGTCCTCATTAATCTTTAAATACGCTCCTAAATATTTAGACGCGAAATCTAATGCTAGTTTAGATGGAATATCTAATCTTTAGTAAATCCATGGCAGAAAAAATCCCCAAAAATTGTCTTTCTAAAGTAGTTGAGAGAAATCGTCATCCAATAAAAAAACCCCGTTGCATAAATTGCAACGGGGTTTTTTATTTTAATGATTAAACATTCTTATTTCTTTACAATAAACCTACCTCGATGCAGCAGTTTATTTCCATCTGCCAGTTGATAGAAGTAGACTCCATTATTAAGTCCGGATACATCTATTTGATGAGTGTTATTTAAAGCAGTGGCTCTTACTTGCTGACCTTGTGCATTATAAATAAACATCGTAGCATTGGTTAAATCAGCGCTGGTTTCAAGGATTAAGAAATTAGCAGCTGGATTTGGATAAACCATTAAATCAATTTGATCTACTTGCTCAAAACCAATGTCTGGGGTATTTAATCCTTTGAACTTAACACTTAAAAAGTTAGTATCTACATAAGCAGAGTCATAGTAAAAATCTACAATACAAATGGGTGAAATGGTATAAGGATCATAAAACGATGCGGTAAAAGTTGAATCACTCGAAACTGCTGCTGGAGCAAATCCAGAAAGGGTAATTAAAATATCTGGTGCTAACGACCATCCAACTGGAGCGGCTAATCCAAATCCAACACAAGTACCTCCAGAGATTCCAAGCGGACAATAGATAAAGATGGAATCTAAGGTGCGCTCAGATGAAAGTGCTCTTAATGCATAGGTAAACGTATCTAAAGGAAGTCTTAATTCGCCGGTTGCATCAATGGTAACGGTGTAATCCGATCTTCTTGCAAATTCTAAGCTATCAATTCTAATATTGCAACCTAAAACAGACGTATCGATTCCAACATACACAGTCTCATCAACCATTGAAATGGTATGTGCTGTTGAGCCCAAACTAGCCACGGCTGGTAGTGTTTGTTGTGGTGGTGTGTAATTCAAGCTTAATGGTACACCTTGAAAGTCTTGAGCAGTTCCATGTAAGAATAATCCATTTGCCACATCTTTATCAAAAACAATTCTACCCACATTTGATTCGATAACTAAATTTCCACCAGGAAAATCAATCATCTCTTGGGCATTCATGTTCAAGAAGTTGATGGTATCCAATCCATTGTTATCAAGCCCCTGGAAGTTCCAAATTACACCAGCACCAACAGTACCAATGTTTAAATCGAAGTCACCTGGGTTGATTGTATCATCTTGGGCAATCACAAAAGATTGTCCTGGGCTACCTACCATGTCAACGTAATATGACATCTGTTGGGCCTGAATGTAGGTGAGAGTAAAAGCCACGGTTAATAATGAGAATAAACTTTTCTTCATGATTTTTGTATTATGTTTCTACAAATATAACCAAAATGGTCGATTAATCTCAAATTACTTCCGATAGGTTCAGGGCGGTTTTAGCCTCAAATTCGAAAATCTTTCGGATATTTGATGTTTAAGTATAAAAGGGACCAATATGGAAAGCACAAGACAGTTAAAGGTGGGGCGTTTAATTCAAAAGGAATTAAGCAGTGTTTTTGTAAAAGAAGGACAAACCCTTTATGGTAAGATTTTAGTCTCTATTACAGTGGTTAGAATGAGTCCTGACCTCTCCGTAGCCAAGATATACCTGAGCATTTTTCCCAATGAAAAAAGCAAAGAGGTGTTGAAGATCATCAATGATAATAAACCTAAGGTTAGACATTGGCTTGGTCAAAAAACCAAAGGGCAAATGCGAATAATTCCTGAGCTCATTTTCTACTTTGATGATTCAGCGGCCTATTTCGAAAAAATTGATATTGCCTTAAGAAATTTAGATAAACCCAAGGAGGATTTAAATGACTCCGAATAAGGTCCTCAACCCTTTATTATACCATCTACCGCTGGCATGAAGGCTGTTTTAAAAGATCAAATTCATCTGCTGCAAAAGGTTACTCCATTAAAGGGACTCAACCTTATACGCCTTTTTTTTAGCTTTTATGTTTCTCGTATTACCAAAAAATCTTCGCTAAGGGCCATGCCCATGGGATTGTCTATTGAACCCACCACCTCTTGTAATTTGCGGTGCAGCGAATGTCCCAGCGGGTTACGTTCTTTTACCCGACCTACCGGTATGTTAGATCCTCAAACATTTCAACGTGTAATTGATCAGTTAAAATCCCGACTTATTTGGCTCACTTTTTATTTTCAAGGAGAACCTTACCTTAATAAGGATTTTTTAAAAATGGTAAAATATGCCAGTCAACAAGGATTGTATACGATGACGAGCACCAATGCCCATTATTTTACCGATGAGGTGGCCCAAGAAACCATCGAAAGTGGATTAAGCAGAATCATTGTTTCTATGGATGGAGTGAATCAGGAGACCTATGAAAAATATCGAAAGGGAGGTTCGTTAGAGAAGGTAAAAGATGGGATTACGAAGTTGGTAGGATGGAAAAAAAAACTGGGATCATACACACCGCATATTGTTTTGCAATTTATTGTATTTGGTCACAACGAACATGAGGTGGACGAAGTAAAAAAACTAGGCAAGGAAATGGGCGTGGATGAAGTAAAAATTAAATCTGCCCAGATTTATGATTTTTCAAATACAGATCTGTTGCCTGGGGATGAAAAATATACCCGGTATAAATCCGAAAATGGATCGTATCAAATTAAAAACGAATTGATGAATCATTGTTGGAGGATGTGGAGCAGTGCGGTTATTACCTGGGATGGGAAAGTGATTCCATGTTGTTTTGATAAAGATGCCCATCATCAAATTGGAACCATAGAAGAAAAGCCATTTCAGGAAATTTGGACGAGCCCTGCTTACCATGATTTTAGAACTCAAGTGTTGTTAAATAGGAAGTCGGTGGATATCTGCACTAATTGCACCGAAGGTACCGAGGTTTGGATTTAGTTTTACAACTTTCTCCCAATCCCATATGAATGACAGCGCACCTTGAAATTCCCGAGGTAAATTTATTCCAAATACATTTTAGGCGAGATAACGAAAGAGCTCAATGGATTATTGAGGCAATTAATGTTTTACTTTTTTAAAGTGCTTAACCATTCCGTAAAGGTCTTCGGAACATCATCTTTAAAGGAAGACGAGTTGGTTTCCTTTGGCTTTTCTTCGGACGGTTTTTCAATTTCCTTTTCAACCACAGCCTTTAGTTCCTCTTCAATTTTTTGAATAACGATTGCGGGCTCCTCGGTTGCTGGCAATTCTTCATTAGATTTAATTTTATCGATAAAGGGACTTAGAATTGGATTCGTTTCTTCCTCCTTTTTTACCTCAGGGATAACCGTTTTTTCTATGATAGGTGGAGGAACTTCTTTCTTCTCTTCCTCAATTTTTAATTCAGGTTTGGCCAGAATTTTTTCGTTGATAAGAGCCGTTAAATCTACTAATTTCGAATTCTCTTCCGTTGGTTTTTTCTCTTCAGTTTTGGGACTTTCCTTCTTATCTGCATCTACAAAACTAACCGTGGTATTTTTATCTTTATTGAGTTCAGCAAGTCTTTCATGCAGAATTCTTAAATTGTCTTCCTTAGTTTGTGTTTCGTTGAGTACTTTATTAAAATGCTGTTTTTTCTCCTCAATACTGGTTAATACCGGTTTAACTTCAGGCTTCTTCTCCTCAATTTTGATGATTATCTCATCAGGTTTTTTTATTTCAACAACGGGCTTTACTTCTTCTTTTTTCACCTCTTGAATAACAACCGGTTCTATCTTTTTAACTTCAGGAACTTTGGTTTCTAAAACTGGTTTTATTTCCTCCTTTTTAGATTCAATAATTGGTTTAGGCTCTTCTTTTTTAATAACCACTTCCAAAATTTCCTTCTTTTCTTCCACTTTCTTAACTTCTGGAATGGATTCCTTTACCACTGGAGGAATTACCTCATTCACTTTTTTAGACACCTCTATTTTAGGAACTTCCTGAGTTTTAGGAGGTGGAGGTATTGCACTGGCTTTCTTTTTACGAGCCTTGGATCTTAATACTACAATAATCAATAAAACAATGCAGATAAATAAAAGTCCACCCGTAATAATTATCAAGGTTAATAGATTATCACTACTTAGATGAGTAAGTGCATGGGTAGTCTCTGTATCCAGTGAAATAGGCATTGATTCGGCAATTATCCAGCTAAATTACAATTTTTTCCAGATTTAAAGGGTGCTTATATATTTATTCATTCATTTTTGTTCTCTTTGTACTGAATTATCAGCATGATCATCAATCTTTTTAAGACAAATCAAATAACCGGAATAGTCTTTTTGATTATTTTCCAATTATTGGTTTTTTTAAATCCTGCTTTACATCAAGCACCCCTTCGATATAATACCGAAGATACCATCCTTTACAATGCCTTATTTGAATCCTGGGCTCATTATAAGTGGTTAAATCTGGGGCTTAGTTTTGCCTTGATGTTTGCTCAGGCATTAATTTATAATTACCTCGTTATACAATTAAATCTATTGGGCCGAACTACCTATTTACCTGCCTTTTTCTATTTACTCATCTCCTGCATGTTACCCGGAAATTTGCTTTTTAACTCCGGCATTGTTGCTGCTTCGTTTATCGTTCCGGCCGTTTATATTTTAATGACTGCACCTGCAGATAAAAGACCTTTAAGAACCGTTTTTAATGTTTCCATTTTATTTTCTATCGGATCATTATTTTATTTACAAGCCATGTTTTATTTTCCCTTTGTGCTTATCGCTATGGGGATGTTGGGGATGTTAAGTTTTAGAGGTGCTGTGGTTTCGTTAATAGGTTTTATAGTGCCTTATGTTTATGTACTTACCTATTATTTTTGGACGGACGATTTGGTGGGTTATTGGCAAAAGCAATAC
>JBEIQI010000245.1:0-4687 GCA_040376605.1 Flavobacteriales bacterium
ATTCAAATCCTACCAACCAATATGGATATGGAATTCCAAATTTTGGGGTAGCAGATAAACTATTGCAAGAGGTAGATTTTACTAATTATTACAATGATCAAAAAATAGTTGTTTATCCCAATCCAACCTTAGGACTTACTATTTCATTCGATTATTATTCTAACCTAACAGAAGAAATCATTATCAGTGTTACCGACCTTCAGGGAAATACCGTGCATAATCAGTTAGACCGAGTTTATGAAAAGAGCTTGAACACCTATACCATTGGATTTAATAAAGAACTTGCCAGAGGTGTCTATATTTTAAACCTATATTCCAGCCAAAAGAATTTTAGGGTGAAGTTTCTAAGCCAACAATAAAAATTCTCTGTAAATACCTATCATTAAGCTATAAAGGCGGATGGAGTCTCACTGTCCTAATATTTGGGAATTTGTTAAATCCGCGTAAATATTTTTAACAATTTTACATTTCGGTTCCAAATTTGTATAATTTGGGCAACAAATAACAAACTAAAAAATCTATGAAAAAATCTATCTTTTTTACAGTATCCCTTGTGTTGTTGATGGGCACATTTGCCAAAGCCCAAACCTTAGAAACCTGGACCTGGGATTCTTATCACATGAAGTTTAAAGTACCTAGTGATTTTGAGGTACTTGAAAGTACAGGAGAAAAATTCTCTGCCGGAAACTATGATATTAACTTAACTATCTATCCGGAAAAAGTAAGTGATTATACTTATGATAAAATGAAATCATCTTTAAGAACCTGGACAACTAGTAACAATGTAGTTCCTGATTCAAAAGGTTATCAGTATTTAGAGGATTTAAATGGATATTGGGGATGTATGGTGGATGGATACAAAGGAGAATCTCAAATATTCTTAATGATGATTCACGATCCTGATTATAATGATATTGCATGTTATGTATGGTTGGCTTATAATCAAAAATCTTATGATACAGCCTTAGCTATCTTAAAAAGCTTTACACCTAACTAATCAAATATTCTTGAGAGTATTGGAAAAGGAGCTCAATGAGCTCCTTTTTTATTTATAATAAATACACAGCATCCGATTGATCATTCATCTCAACCGAAACATGTTCCTGTAAATTGGTAGATAAGGACAAGCCAATATAATCGGCTCTAACCGGAAATAATTTATGGTCCCGATCAACCAAAACCACCGTGCTTAATTGTTTTATAGGATATTCCAAAAAATATTTGATACCATAAATCATGGTTCTGCCGGTATTCAATACATCGTCCACCAATACCACCGATTTACCACCAAATTCGCAACCACCCATTTCACAAATCAATTCACTTTGCAGTGGATTATCTTTGTTCACCTTCAATGTTGCCAAACCAATTTTTTTTCCGGTAATCTCCTTTAGTTTATCAGCCAATCGCTGAGCCAAAATTGCTCCATTAGGCTCAATGCCGGCCACAATAATTTCAGCCTCCTGATAATTGGCCTCATAAACCTGATAAGCCAATCTGTTAAGTTTTTGTTGAATTTGCTGATGATCTAAAATGAGGGTTTTCACGTAAAAAGTATTTAGTACAATCTTACGACTTTTTTTTCTTAATCTTGGCCAAAACAAATTTCCGGGATACATCAACTATATAATGCCCCTTCAAAAATTTTCTACCCAATAAAATAGTATGTCGCATATTACTTCTATCTGTCAGCGAAAATTCAGTTGTAACAGCATGACCATTTAATTGAACCTCTAATTTCACAAAATACCGTTCTTCTGCATGACCACTGGAACTTTTCACTACTTTTTTCTTTGAAACAGGAACCAGCAATTCGTGGGCATTCTTTACCCTATTTTTATATACTAGCGGAATAAACTTTACATATTCCACGCCATCCACCTGTTCAATAGAAAGAATATGACAATGCAAGGAAGAACTATAAGCACCCGTATCAATTTTGGCAATCATGTTTCTTAAACCATGTTGCACAAAATGGATCTTTTCCTTCCTTCCAATAATTTTTTTCTCCCTTTTAACCTGCGCCACCATGCCAACAAAAATGGCTAAAATTTACTCTTGCGTTTATATATTGTTACCTAAATATTAAGGGGTCAATGTTAATTACTTATTTATCAGCAGCTTAGCCGGTCGTTCGTTTAAGTACCCAACCGCTTATTAGATTCTACCAAGCTAAAGGCAAAGCTTGTACCCGCCGCTTGCCTTTAGCAGGTATCACAAAAATAAGCGGTTGGGTAGCTATCACTTCCACCCGGGCTGCTTACGTATCCTTATTGAAATCATTATCTTTAAGCCATGCAATGGTTTAACCGAAAAACCGCCATTTTTATTCTATTATTAATTGCAGTGGCAACTGCCTTTTTTGGATATGGAGTTACCAAATCCGGATTCGATTATGATTTCGAAAAGTTTTTTCCACCCAATGATACCGAAACCGAATTCTTCGAGGAGTTCCGAGGGAATTTCGAAAACGATTATGATTTCCTATTTATTGGTCTCCGTTCAAGCAGCGGCATTTACGATATCAGCTTTTTGCAAAAGGTGGATCAACTTACCGATACCTTAAAAACCATTGAGAATGTTAAAGAAGTAAATTCAATTACCAATTTAAAAATACCGGTAATGTTTGGAGGTGGTATCTCCTACCGCAAGTATGTTCATTTAAACAGTGATTCTTTATTAAAAATTGATTCTGTACGACTCCAACAAACCCAAGAATTAACCGGAAGTTTTATTTCCAGCGATCAAAAAACCACTTGTATATTTTTACAAACCAAAGAAAAACTTTCTAAAAAAAAATCAGACAACCTTATCAATAAAATAGAAAGCATTACTTCAGTCTCAGCATTCGAGGAAGTTCATATGGCCGGAAAAATTAAGGCTCAACAAGTCTATTTAAGCCGAATGCAAAAGGAAGTATTGTTATTCCTTGCCATTGCCATATTTATTGTAATTGTGTTTTTGGGAATTACGTTTCAATCCGTATCTAATGTATTGGTTCCATTAGCGGTTGTTATTTTATCCGTGGTTTGGCAAGTGGGTATTATGCAATTTGTAGGCAAAAAAATAGATATTCTCACCGTATTATTACCTACCATTTTATTTATAGTAGGTATGAGTGATGTTATACATATCCTATCTAAATACATGGAAGACCTTCGCAGTGGTTTACCCAAGAAGGTTGCGTTAATTAAGACCGTAAAGGAAGTTGGTTTTGCTACTTTCCTTACCTCATTTATTACCGCCTTAGGTTTCTTTACATTAATTACAGCCAATATATCACCCATTCGTGAATTTGGAATCTATACCGGATGTGGAGTTTTAATTGCCTATTTATTATCCATCACCTTATTACCATCCATCCTATTATTGTTGCCTCCACCTAAAATGGTAAACAACACCAGGTTCGACGATTGGTGGAATCGAATTTTACATCGACAGCTCTTAAGGGTATTTAAACATCGTAAAAAAATATTGATCATTGTATCTATTGTAGTTTTAATAGGAGGCAGTGGAATATATTTTCTTAAAGTAAATAACCTGCTATTAGAAGACCTAAGTCCTACAGAGCCGTTGAGAAAAGAATTTACTTTTTTCGAAGAAAACTTTTCAGGAGGCCGACCATTCGAAATGTATGTTGAAGCCAAATCAACTCAAACAGATATACTATCTTTTGAGTCTATCGAAGAAATAAAAAAATTGGAGCAATTATCCGTTGAAAAATTTCAACTTGGGTTTGTCCGTTCACCTATCACCATTATTAAGTTATTTAATCGATCCATCAATTCCGGTCTCAACGAATACTATAAGCTTCCAACTACCAAATCCGAACACGATTCGTTGGTAAGAAAAATGAAAACTTCAGGTATCACGGAAAAGCCTGAATTTCAAAAATTCATTTCATCCGATTTTAAAAAATGTAGGATTAGTGGAAAAATGCACGACTTGGGAAGTTATAGGGTAAGAAATATGGAAAAGGACTTTCTTCAAAATATCCCAACCCTTCAATACCTAAATTATCGGCTCACAGGTAGTGCCCGTTTGGTAGATAAAAATATATCCTATTTGGCCGTTAACCTTATGCAAGGATTAGGGTCAGGAATTATTATCGTAGCTATCATTTTTGGTTTTATGTACAGGTCATGGAAAATGGTTGCGATTGCCCTCACCGTAAATATCATTCCAATGCTATGTATTGCAGGAATTATGGGATACTTAGGAATAGATATCAAGGTCTCTACTTCTATGATTTTTACCATAGCATTTGGAATTGCCGAAGATGATACTATTCATTTTCTCAGTCGTTTTCAAATTGAACGTCAAAATGGAAGAACCGTATTATACGCCATTAAAAGAAGTTTTTTAAGTACCGGAAAGGCCATGATTTTAACCTCAATAGTATTATGTGCCGGATTTATTACGATGATATCCTCCAGTTTTATGAGTATATACTATTTGGGATTGTTATTATCACTTACCTTATTTATTGCCCTCATTGCAGATTTATGTTTGTTGCCTATTTTCTTGTTAAGTATCAAGAATAAATCAACTAAACAAAAAAGTAAAGAAGAAGTGAGTATTTAATGGTTGTATTTATTAATTAAATAGGCTACATATTTTTTCAAATCTCCCTCCCCTTCTTTTCTGAACTCTTGTTCAAATACATCCTGCATACTGTTATATTGTC
>JBEIQI010000294.1:0-3354 GCA_040376605.1 Flavobacteriales bacterium
AATATAATCCTCCATAGAGTGCGATCGGTTTGAAATACTCCGTTTTCTGTGATCCATAGGATAAAACATAACGGTATTTAGCCCCTCCCATAATATCCAATGATCCTGCTTGCATTTGAGCGTACACCCCCGGCATGATGGTACCCTCCGTATTTTTAATTTCAAAATAAGAATCGAAGAACACATTATACCTCATATTCAAACGATCATTCCCCGTAAGGAAATAAGAATAGTACGGAACATTGGGATTGAAAACAGCTGCACCAAGGTTGTATTTAACTTTATTGCGTTGCCGCATATAGCCGTCTTTCCTCTCAAAAGAATAATTCAATCCTGCACCTACACTCATGAATGCAAACATGGGATTATTAAAATTCTCTCCTGGTAAGGAGGCATTATAAGCCATTCCATCGTATTGACTTGGATAAGTAGCCCCGTCTTTTGAGATTCCCCTCTGACCAAAAACACCCTGCAAGGCCACACCCAATTTTCGATATTTTCCAAGCCTGATGTAATACCCAAAGTTTAAATTGGCCGTATTCGTCGTGATACGCTGATCACCCGCTTTATCCGTCACAAAGAATCCCCCCGCAACCAAATAACCTCTTTTTCTATTCTCATTGATGCGAGCATCGATGGAAGCTGCTGCCGTGGTATATGGTGACGCAACAGAACCCCATTGATTTCGGTAATTAGCTGTGATCTGCAACGAAGAGTTCGCACCGGCAAGAGCTGGATTACTAGCCATCGACAAATATTCGGGCATCGAAAAATGCAAGTCCTGACCAAAGGAAAGGCCTGAAAAAGACAGGAAAAACAAGACCATTCGTTTCATAACCAATTATTTAACAATGTTACAATTACCTGATAATTCAATGACATTCTGATCCCAGTATAGGGCACGAAGATGATAGTAGAAGGCCCCACTGTTCAATGAAACACCGTTAAATGTTCCATCCCAATATATTTCGATATCGGTGGTTCTGAAAACATTCGTACCCCAACGGTCATATACCTCAAATAAATATTCAAGAATACAATCGCTTTTCAATCCTCCTATCGTTAATTCATCGTTGAAGAGATCTCCATTAGGGGTAAAAGTATTTGGAACAAAAAGATCGTAGCAAACCGGGCTAACATAGATAGAAGCCAATCCAGTACCTGTGCAGCCCAATTCATTGGTTCCTTCTACGACATAAAAAATATCATGATGCGGCGAAGCAATAACGGTATCACACGTCGTACAGTCTAGTGTTCCGAGGCTATCCAGCCATACGTAATTCGTAGCACCTGTAACTACAAGTTCTACCTGCATTCCGTCATCAATGGAGGAAACAAAGGGCTCCACACTCAAGGTAAGGAAACCAATTGTATTTACAGTAAATGTATCGGTAACGTTACATCCATTTTCGTCGGAGACATTCAATATGTATTCACCGCCCAAAATATTTGACAAAGAGGACGTTGTTATACCCGATGGCACCCAATTATAGGATATCGTTCCTACTCCCCCTTCTACTTGAGTACTAATTTGTCCAAAGGTCTCGTTATCGCAGGAAACATCCGTTATTGTTGCCGTAACGACTAGTTCTTCGGGCTCTTGTACCTCAAAGGACACCGAAGCAGTGCATCCACCGTCATCCGTCACAGTAACCACGTATGTACCCGGACCTAAATTAGATGCGGTGTCTAAATCAGTAACCTGTGGACTCCAGGCATATACAAATGGAGCAGTTCCACCATTTACCTGAAACCCAACTGATCCATCTTCGGCTCCATAACAACTTATATCCGCTACCTGACTCACCGTTAATACTGGAAAATCAGTCAATGCATTGATTTGCAAAATAGTCGGATTAGGAGATTCACAACCGGTTGAATTATCTATTGCCACAAAGGAGTAAGAACCGGGAGTTAATCCTGAAAAAAGTACAGACGATTGTGGTAATCCGCTATTCATAGCATAAGTAAGGGTTCCTCCAAGAGGAGCACTGATCTCAACCGTGGCAGTCGGATCAACACAAGTCGGGTCTGAAATAACCGAGGCTGAAACATCTGAGGGAGGAGAAGGAATAGGATCAACTACAACACTTATAGAATTATCTGATTTACAACCATCTGAATTCGTGACATTGAAATAATAGGTTGTGCCAGGTGTTAAGTTTGCAATGATCATAGAGCTTCCTGATCCGGATTGTTGGAATGTATTATCCGATGACGAAACATTCCATGAACCCGTACCCGGTAACCCTTCAAGCGTAACTGAACCAGTAGTCACATTACACGTTGGCTGCACTATCAGACCGATCGACGGAGCATTTGGAACTGATGGAGCAGAATTAATAACCGCATCCGCTGATGCTG
Source organism: Flavobacteriales bacterium (assembly GCA_040376605.1). GTDB lineage: Bacteria > Bacteroidota > Bacteroidia > CAIKAF01 > CAIKAF01 > JANWKQ01. Next base: position 2,365 of record JBEIQI010000294.1, read on the forward strand.
AAGAAGTACAAACACCGTCAGAAACAGTGAATGTGTAGGTTACTCCTGCCGTTAAGTTGGAAATGACCGTGGTTGTGGAAGTACCGTTATAGGTCGCTCCATCCGGATAGGATGTAATCGTCCAATTCGGAGCATTCAATCCGCTTAGTGAAACCTCACCTGACGAAACTAAACATGTTGGTTGGCTGATAAAATCAATGACAGGCACATCACATTGCGCCTGAACTCCTTTGTTAAAAAGGACGAAAGCCATCAGATATATGAACCTCTTCATATAGAAGTAGTTAGTTTTCAAAGCTCAATTATGCAGCTTTTTCAGATGGTTATATCGAATTTATCAGAGAAAGGTTATAGTAAATGGCAATTTTTTAGCCTGAAATAAAAAAAAACCTCAAAACGAGGGCTTCATATGTTGACTTAGCAGAATTAGGATTACTATTTTTCATATTCAATGAGCGTACCTGTCAATACCACAGGACAATTCAACTCCTTCCATTCCGAAATGGTATTTGACATAACTGGCTTGCCTCCATTCAGCTTGTTCACCAAAAGGGTGATGTGAGAAACCGGGTGGTGTGAATAAAATCCATGTGCCTTTACCGCATAACAAAACTCATTTCCGCCAATATGAGTGATCGAGATCGAGATCAAAGAACCGAGCGGAACATTCAATCCTAACTCTTCGTAACGTCTCCCATACACCACTGTGAAATGTTCTCCATGCAATTCCCAATCACTTTTGTTGACGGAAGAAGCCATTTTTTCCAGAATATTCTTTGACTCCTCGTCTAAAAGAACGTACGTTCGCCAATTCTTTTCTTTCAAAATAAGATCCTTTTAATAACTTTAAACAGATGGAAAATGTGAACCGACGCATCGGCTGGATCATAAAACTACTAAGTTTTATTGGTTGTTTTGGACTTATTTATATCAAAACATTAAACTTCGAGTTCATTAAAGGACTCGAGAATGAATTGAGATTTGCGGGCA
>JBEIQI010000158.1:0-7113 GCA_040376605.1 Flavobacteriales bacterium
GCACAACCCGGGTAGGTCGACGCTCTCCGAGCGCGACCGAATAACGGTATCGTGTTGCGGTCGGCCTCGGAGAGGCACAACCTACTGTGAGAATCGTTAAGACGGCGAATTGCCCAAAGGTTCTAACTGCACCTTTGCCGCGATATGCATATCCATTATCAACATCTATGGTTGCCAGGGCCCTAAAACTTTTATCAGGAAATTTAAAGTCAGGAAATTTAATCAATAGTTTATCTTTTATTTCTTCGGCCCAATAATGAGCCATTGGTTTTAAATAAAAACCATGTTGAAATGAAAAAACTTTTTCAGGTGCAAAACGACCATATTGATCCGTTTCGTTCATTAAGTATTCTTCATATCTGCTTACCATATAAAATACGGCAGCCAAGGGATCATAATTAAAATCCTTACTACCTTCAGTTGGAAAGATAGCTTTACTATATTGTCCATCTGTAATGCCGGGAAACTCGGCTTTTATCTTATTCTGAAATAAAAAACCCGACGGAACAATGTGCAATCCCTGATCCAATAGTTGATCGCTATAATTAATTTTGACACCAGATTCAGAAAGGAACTGATCCACATTATTTGTAAAACTAACGGGAGTCACCACCTTTAATATATGATTAAAAATTACCTGAGCTGCATAGGTGAGTCGAGGACTTGTATATTCGCTATAAATGATGATCACTTTTGGGTAATTTTTTTAAAAGATTGTTTAAGATATAAAGGTAAGTTAAAATCAATGATATTTCGTGCCCGATTGTTTAAAATATCGAATGACAAAACATCGTAAGCTCTGGCTAGATCAATCTTTAACAAAGAAACTCCATTAAAATTAAATTTTTGCAAGGCCCCGGCTGAACTCAATGGCAATTCAACACTATTGAGCACCGGCACATACCCTCTTTTCTTCGCATATACCTTAAAATTTTCGGAGCTATTATTTCCATGAATATCGGTAAAATTAAATTGATATGACTGAAACTCCCTATAATGAACCTTCATTTGTTGTTCCACATAGTGTGCAAAGGTAAATCCGTAGTAAAGTGAAAGATCAACAATAATCAAGGTACCCTGATTTTTATGTAAGTACGAAAACACCGATTGGTTGCTAAAGGTATCCCTATTGGCCATAGTTTTTTGAACAATTTGTCCAGCGTCCTTTCCATAAATAAAAAATGAATGAAAGGGATCATTGGTTCTTAAACAATACATTTTTTTAAACTGAGCAAATGCCTCCTTAGATAAACCACCTGTTTCGGGTTTAAGGGATTTCATATCAACCGTAGCATTGTTGTTTAATGTATTTACAAAACCAGGTATGAATAAATTCCCATGGGGTAGTTCTTTAATAAAGGATGAAATAAATTCACCTGCACTAAAACGACCTTCATTCTTAATGGCCAATAGCATCAATCGAGAAATATCAGAAACCAGATAAACATTATCCGATTCCTTTAATTGCAGGCGATGGGCCAATTCTTGATATGGTATATAAGCCTCTATTTTGATTGATTTATGTTACAAATTTACCAATTGCTGGTATGTGTACCTGGTAAAATTAGTATATTCGATGCAAATTAAGGAAGATGGCCAAAATATTAGTAATCGACGATCAGCAAAGTATTAGAAAAACGTTGAGAGAAATCTTAGAATATGAAAGTTTTGAAGTAGATGAAGCGGAGGATGGGCAGAAAGGAATTGATATGTTTAATAAGGAAGCATATGATCTTGTTCTTTCTGATATTAAAATGCCAAAATTAGATGGGATCGAATTTCTTGAGAAAGTAATGGCGTCCGCCAATCCGGATGTTCCAATTATTATGATATCAGGGCATGGAAATATTGATACCGCAGTAGATGCCATTAAAAAAGGAGCCTACGACTATATTCCGAAGCCGGTAGATTTAAATCGTTTGCTTGTTACCGTTAGAAATGCCCTTGAAAAGAAAAGTCTGGTGGTAGAAACCAAACAATTAAAAAAGAAAGTAAACAAAAGTAAAACCCGAGAAATTATTGGAGAATCAGCTCCAATTAAAAAAATTAAAGAGCTCATTGACAAGGTGGCTCCTACAGATGCCAGGGTGTTAATAACCGGGAACAATGGGACCGGAAAAGAAGTAGTTGCAAGATGGATTCATGAGTTATCGCAAAGAGCCAACGGACCATTAATAGAAGTAAATTGTGCTGCTATCCCATCGGAATTAATAGAAAGCGAATTGTTTGGGCATGAAAAAGGAGCCTTTACTTCGGCCGTTAAGCAACGCCAAGGTAAATTTGAATTAGCACATGGAGGAACGTTGTTTCTTGATGAAATTGGAGATATGAGTTTATCCGCCCAAGCCAAAGTATTAAGAGCCTTGCAAGAACATAAAATTTTAAGAGTTGGTGGCGATAAAGATATTACCGTTGATGTACGGATAATTGCTGCAACCAATAAAAATCTTACCGATGAAATTGCGAAAGGTAATTTTAGGGAAGATCTTTATCATCGTTTAAGCGTAATCCCAATGCATGTTCCAGACCTAAACGATAGAAAAGAAGATATCCCTATTTTGGCTGAACATTTTATGGAGCAAATTATAGAAGAACAAGGAATTGCTCCAAAATCATTTACCAAAGAAGCGATTGCTGAACTACAAAAAATCAATTGGACCGGTAATATTCGTGAACTTCGAAATGTTGTTGAACGATTGATTATTTTATGTGATCAAAAAATTACGGGTGAAGATGTAACAACCTTTGCGAAGCCCAATAAGGGGAATTAATAAATACATAAAATTACCTTTTTGTTTTCTAATTTACCTTTAAGCTCTATGTAAAATTGGGGATACTGAAACATTAACATTTTTAATGGTGCTATTAATGAGCAGTTTAGAATAGTATATAGATTAAATAATGCTAGTCTGATGATTTAATAATCTACTTATCCGATTTTAATGATATTTTTGAAAACAACATTACCTAATAATTAAAGTAATTATATTCAGAATAATGAGATACCAAACTACATGGAGAAATCGACTATATAGCTTTATTGCTATCATTGGCTTTTCTGCAATCACAGCAAATGGATTCGCTTCTAGTCATCGGGAAGCACCCTTAATTTCAAACGACCCATTGGCTGACAATACGGATTTGTATATGTTTAGATGCCCTGACGATACAAACTTCGTTACTATCATTGCCAATTACATTCCCTTTCAATTACCTGAAGGTGGCCCCAACTATGCTACCTTTGGGAGTAACATCAGGTACGAAATCCATATTGAAAATGATGGAACAACAGGTGATGATATTACCTATCGTTTCACCTTTTCACAGGTGAATCAGGACCCAACCACTTTTTTCAACATTAGGTTAGGTCAGCAAAATCTAAAAACAACCTATATCTGCGAAAAAAGCATAAATGGTGGTCCATTTACTACTATTATTGCATCTGGTACTGTACCTCCTCCAAACATTGGTCCCCGTTCGATTCAAGATCCAACGGTTGGTTTGGGTGCAACCTCCTACAATTCACTTGTAAACTCTGCTATCACTAACGCATCTGGTGGTGGTGGAGAAATTGTGTATTGCGGTCCGGCTGATGATCCGTTTTTTGTAGATTTAGCCGGTGCGTTTGATGTGGGTAACTTTAGACCCAACGGAAATCCCACCAATGCTCCAAAAGATGGTTTAGCACGTTTTAATGTACATTCAATTGCACTTAAAATTCCAATTGCCACCTTACAAAAAAATGGGCTGCCAGTAAGTTCTGCAACCAGTATTTTGGATAGTGAATTTATAATTGGGGCATGGGCATCAGCCAGTCGCCAGCAAATTAAAACACTTAATTCAGGTGGCACCACTTCATATTCAGGCCCATTTGTGCAGGTTTCAAGAATAGGCATGCCACTTACTAATGAGGCAGTTATTCCAATTGGTATGAAAGATAAATGGAACCAGCTTACACCTTATACAGAAGATGTTGCAATGGAAGATTATTTCTGTAACCCTGAGTTGGCATTGTATATGGATGATTCGCAATTTGGTGGAGCCGTGCCTTCTTTATTTGGTATGCGTATTCAGCGTAACTCATTGCAAGCATTTGATTTTGGTAATACCCACGATGGATTATTTTCAATTGCTGGCACTGCCGTTGTTACCGGAACAGCTTTAGATGCAGCATTATTTGGTAATTATTTACTGAGAGATAATAAACCACGATCAGTGGATTTATTACCTATCTTCCATACAGGAGTCCCTAATCTGCGTCCTTATCAATTGGCCACAGGTAAATCGGGCGATCCATTAGCTGCAGGTAAACCGTTTATCAACAATTTTCTTCCAACTTTTGGTGATATGCTTCGATTAAACATGGCGGTTCCACCAACACCGAGGAACGATACCCAATTTAGTTCTTTAGGGCTTATCCAGGCTACAGTATTAGGACTAACAGATCCATCTTATAATTCTTCTGCTGCTCTGCAATGGATTCCAAACATGGATGGATTCCCTAATGGACGTAGACTAGAGGATGATGTAACCACAATTGAACTACAAGCGGTTAGCGGAGTTGTATTAGCAGCTATCGGACTTTGGTATGATGATTATACAGCCGGTGACCCTAACCCTGTAACTCCTATGTTACAGAGTGTACTTGGTTTTACCTCAGGTGTTACAGCCAACGATACAACATTTAAATCCAGCTTCCCATATTTACAAGATCCATGGAGAGGTTATGACCATACTGAACAAGCAAGATTCTAAAAACCACTAAAAAAACGAATATGAAAAATATCCAAAAAATAGCAGTGGCTCTTTTAGTAATTCTCATGCCATTAAATAGTCTTATCGCATCTTCTCACCGAGAAGCTCCTCTCATCTCCAATGATCCATTAGCAGACAACACCGACTTGTATGCTTTTAGAAGTCCTTGTGATACTAACAACATCGTTTTAATTGCTAATTATATTCCTTTTGAGCATCCTGCTGGAGGACCTAACTGGACTACATTCGGTGAAAACATCCGATATGAGATACATATCGAAAATGATGGAACTAGTGGGGACGATATTACCTATCGTTTCACATTTACTCATGTAAATCAGGATCCAACTACATTTTTTAATATCAGGTTAGGTCAGCAAAACATTAAAACTACCTATATCTGTGAAAAAAGTATAAATGGAGGTCCATTTACTACTATCATCACATCAGGGACTGTTCCTCCTCCCAACATTGGTCCTCGTTCAATTGAAGATCCAACCGTTGGTTTAGGTGCTGCATCATACGATGCATTAGTTAATGCTGCTGTAGGAAATGCAACTGGTGGAGGCGGAGAAAAAATATTCTGCGGACCAGCTGACGATCCTTTCTTTGTGGATTTGGGTGGTGCATTTGATGTAGGTGGTTTTAGAGATCCAGGAAAAGATGGTTTAGCAAACTTCAATTGCCATTCAATAGCCATTGAAGTTCCGATTGCTACTTTACAGAAGAACGGACAACCAGTTTCTGCTGCCGTAAATATTCTCGATAGTGATTATATCATCGGTGTTTGGGCTTCTGCTAGTCGTCCTCAAATTACCACGCTTAATACTGATGGAACTCCCCCAAATACCTCAGGTCCTTGGGTACAAGTTTCCCGCTTAGGTATGCCATTAACGAATGAAGCAATTATTCCAATTGGAGATAAAGACAGATGGAATTCATTAACTCCTTATAACGAAGATCCAGCAATGGAAGCTTACTTCTGTAACCCAGAATTAGGATTGTATATGGACAACTCATTATTTGGTGGTGCAGTGCCAGGTTTAGCCGATTTACGTATTCAACGTAATTCTCTACAATCATTCGACTTTGGAAATACCCATGATGGTTTATGGCCTATTAGAGCTACCAATGGTGGTGCAGGTACTGCCTTAGATACTCTCTTATTTGGTAACTACTTACTTCGTCAAGGCCAACCTCGTTCGGTTGATTTACTACCCATCTTCTATACCGGAGTTCCTAATTTAGCTCCTTACCAATTGTGGACTGGCAAAGCAGGTGGAAATCCATTAGCTGTTGGAAAACCATTCATCAATAATTTCCTTCCTACTTTTGGTGATATGTTACGTTTAAATATGGCTGTTCCAGTTACACAGCGTAACAATCCAAACTTTAGTTCACTTGGACTCATACAAGCAGCAGTATTGGGTCTTACAGCAGCTCCTTATAATACCAGTTCAACGCTACAATTTATTCCTAATATGGATGGTTTCCCTAACGGAAGAAGATTAGAAGATGATGTTACAACCATCGAGCTTCAAGCAGTTAGCGGAGTTGTATTAGCCGCGATTGGTTTATGGTATGATGACTATACTGCTGGTGGGCCTAATCCCGTTACTCCAAATTTACTGGGTGTTCTTGGATTCAACGCAGGCGTGACAGCAAATGATGCCACCTTCAAAACATGTTTCCCTTATCTTCAAAATCCTTGGAGAGGGTTCAATGGAGCTTCGTATTCAGGTACACCAGTGACAGTAGGAATTGATGGGCTGGGTATCGATGCACCCGAAGCAATTATGATCGGTTTCCCTAATCCATTTATGAGTACAGCAAGTTTCAGGTACAAAATCAATGCTCAAAGTAAAGTAAGCATTGAAATTCATGATCTAAATGGAAAACTAATGACTGTAATGAATGAAGGAAAAAAAGATGCTGGTGAATACACCGTAATGTGGAGTTCAGGTAACATAAGTTCGGGAAGTTATTTGGCGAAACTTATTGTTAACGGAAAACCAATACAAACTATTAAAATGATGAAATCTGAATAATAATAAAATTCGCAAGGATAAAAGGAGGATCCCGCTACAAAAAGCGGGGTCTTTTTTTTTAACTTACGAATCATATATTAATATCAACAAAAATGAAAATGCTAGCAACCGCTAAAAATTCAACTATAGGATCTTTTTTATTCATCCTTTTTCTAGTAACTATATCAAATGTTATGCAAGGCTGTAATCCCAAAGCAGACAAAAAGAATAGCAGGATTGAACAAAAAGTAGTATCAATGGAGATACCGCCTTTAAAGGAACGAACAGGAGAATTAGCTAATGCTGATGAATGGATTAAAACCAAAGAAAA
>JBEIQI010000151.1:0-7389 GCA_040376605.1 Flavobacteriales bacterium
GGTTACCCGGAAATCATGAATATTATTATTACGATCTTCAATATCGTTCCGGCACTCTTGAAGAGAAAATTTTGCCCAACCTTACTTTAATCAATAATCAATCGGTTACTATTAAAAATATTGAATTGGTTTTTTCTACTTTATGGACCCATATTAGTCCTTTAAAAGCATTTAATATTCAAAATAAATTATCGGATTTTTTTGTCATTAAAAATAGAGGTCAACAATTGGATGTGGAAACTTATAATCATTTGCATACACAATCACTCCAGTTTATAAAAAATGCCCTCGAAAATTCACAGGAAAAAACACAGGTGGTGATTACTCATCATTGTCCAACTTTTCATCATTATCCCAAACAATATGCAGGCAGTCCTATTAATGAAGCATTTGCAGTTGAATTGGAAGAAATGATTGTTGATTTTAAACCGAAACATTGGATTTACGGACATACACATATCAATACCCCCACATTTAAATTAAGTGATACCCAACTCTATACCAATCAACTGGGTTATGTTCGGCACAACGAGCATATTCATTTTAATAGATCGGGTGTTATCGAATTATAAAGTAAAAGATTCTCCTTACCTTTAGAGAGTCTACCAATCATAAAAATGAAAGCTGCTGTTTATAGAAAATATGGACCACCAGAAGTAATTCAGTTCGAAGAAATACCTCAACCCATTCTAAAAGCAAATGAAGTATTGGTAAAAGTGATGGCTTCTACTTTGAATAGAACAGACGCAGGTTTTAGAAGTGCTGAATATTTTATTTCGAGATTTTGGACCGGTTTATTTAAACCTAACTACATTATATTGGGTAATGAGTTTTCGGGAATTATTGAGAAGATAGGAGAGGGGGTAACATTATTTAAACCTGGCGATCGGGTATTTGGGTTTAATGATAAAACTTGCGGTGGGCATGGGTAATATTTAACCATGGCCGAAACGGATGCGATTAGTTTTTTACCCAATAATTGTAGTTTCGATGAGGCAGCGCCTATAACCGAAGGTGCACATTATGCATTAAATGATATCAGGGCAGCTAAAATACAAAGTGGGCAAAAGATCTTGGTGAATGGTGCAACAGGTGCAATTGGTTCAGCTGCGGTTCAACTTCTTAAATATTTTGGAGTGCATGTTACTGCTGTTGCTAATACAAAAAATATCGATTTGGTAAAATAATTGGGTGCAGATAAGGTAATTGATTATCAGCAGGAAGATTTTATTGAAATAGAAGATCAATTTCATTTTATTTTTGATGCCGTGGGTAAAAGTTCATTTGCCCGATGTAAACCTTTATTGGTTCGCAAAGGAATTAATATTTCTACCTAATTAGGTAAAAATGCAGAAAATGTTTTATATGCGATCATCACACTTATTGCTGGTGGCAAAAGAGTTTTATTTCCTATTCCAAAGATTACACAGGGGGATGTGATTTTTTTGAAGGAATTAGTAGAACAAGGAAAATACATGCCGGTCATTGATCGGTTTTATACACCCCAACAAATGGTAGACGCCTATCGTTATGTTGAATCAGGAGCAAAAACAGGCAATTTGGTTATCAAGGGTTGGACCGGTTTATAAATAAAGGAAATAATATGAAAAAGATTTTATTAGGACTCTTCATTTTTTTTGTAGGAGAACTGGGTATGTATGCTCAAAAGGTAAGCCCCAAAAACTCTACCTATTTTAGGGTGGACAATAGGGACCTGTCAAATTTAATTCAATGGACGGGTGAAACATATACGGATATTGCTATTGGACATGATTCGGTAACAAATGTATCGGGGATTGAATTAAAAATTGCTCCAAAAAACTTCATGAACTTAAAGAAGGCTCATTTGTCTCCCTTTACCCTAGATACCATTCACCGGAATCCATCCGGGTACAATTATTTTTACTCCAATGGTAGTTTTTTTGACTGGATATCAGCAGTTGATGCCACCTCATCCTCTGTTAAAACCAAGGTAATCGGGAAACTTCATGATGGGGAGAAAATGAACATGGCATCGGTAAAAGATTTCTTTCGCTTATGTATATTGTTTGGAGTAGTAAGTGTATATATTCATTTATATGGCGAGATCATTATTACCAAGGAAAAGGAGGATACTAAGATGATTGAAATTGGGTATCATTGATTATATCACTTTTGTACCAGCGATTGTTTCGATCCTGAACATTCTTTTACCTTAAGTTTTGATAAACAAACCAATGAAATTATTTTTATAAATTAGTGCAGGATAATCAACTATTATTAAATCAAAAAAAAATAAGATGTTATGGCAAATAAAAACAAAACCTTCACCTTCAGAAGTTTTCTGATTTTTATTTTTATTTTTTTAATGGGAGGCATTGCTTCTGCCCAAACCCAACCTAAGGTTCAAAAGAACGGGAAATTAAAAGCAAAGAAACATCAATCTTTGGATCATCATACCAAGGTAGAGAAGATGAAGAAGCACCATAACATTCAATGGAACCATCATAGCAAGCAAGAAAATCAAGCTTTTTCTAAAAAGAAAAAGAAGAAAAAATAGTGATGAGTTGTATCAATTAACAATATTCAAATGGGTTTAAGACCTATTTTGGGAAATAAATGTTGAAGAAAATTAAAGTTACCTCATTTCGGAATAAACATCAGGAGGATATTGATGTAATGATGCAGGAGATTAGTAAGGAGTTTCAGGAAGGTATCTTTTCTCCCAATTCAGTTTCTATTAAAAGAGTGGCCCATGTTATCGGAAATCAATTTTGGGTAGCCCTTGATGGAAAACTGGTCGTGGGTACCTTGGGCCTCATGCGATTGAATGTGGAGGATGCCGACCTAAAAAGTTTTTTTGTGTATAAGGAATATAGAGGAACTCAGGTAGCAAAGCTTCTACTTCAACAATTGATTCAGTATGCCCAATCAAAATCTATCCGTACTATTTATATAGGAACCATGGAGCAGTTTAAAGCGGCTCAGCGATTTTATGAGAAAAATGGTTTTGCAAAAATCAGCGAACAAGATTTACCAGCTGCTTTTAATAGAAATCCTTTAGATACGGTATTTTATAAAATGGACCTACAGTATTAAAGCTGATCCATTACCATCATTAGTTTTTCATGGATCTCAATACTCTTATGGCTAAAATCTAATTTGGCAAACCGGGTAATGATGATATTTTTTTTAGGATATACAATTACATATTGTCCCCATAAACCGGCCGCATAATAATAACCATGATCCTTAGGTCCTAGCCACCAACCAAATTCATTATCCCAGGCACTTTTGTCTTTTAGGTCCCATTTAATCATTTGGTTGTACCAGCTTTCCGGAAAAATTTCGGTTCCATTCCATTTTCCTTTGTTCAACATGAGTCGGCCCAATTTAGCAAAATCACGATTTCTTCCGGCCATACAGCAAAAAGATTTGATGGTATTGCTCTTTTTATTGTCAATACTCCAATTCATTTCATGTTCGGCCCCAATCTTCATCCATATTTTTTCTCTAAAATAATCCTGAAATTTTATTCCTGATGCACGTTCAATAATAATGGAGACCAATTGAGTATTTCCATTGTTATAAAAAAAATGTTGACCCGGAGCTTCTTTTACTTTTATGTACTTATCTACCATTTGTAAATTTCTTTTATAGTACATAAACGACATGGAGGCAAATTTTAAGCCGGAAACATGATTGATTAAATGACGAATTTTAATTAAGTCCATGCCCTTTTTACCCCTTAGTTCGGGCAGATAAGTAACGATGGAGTCTTCAACACTGTTGATATATCCATCTTTAATAGCCACACCTAAAGCAATTCCAACAAATGCTTTACTAACAGAAAAGGAAGATACAATACTCGATTCATCATATTTATTATCGTAATATTCGTAAAGCACAGAATCGTTGCGGATAATACTAAAAGCAACGGTAGGGCCTTTGGATAAATATTGTTGGAGGCTAATGGGTTCTCCATCATTGGCACTTTTTCTAACCATCAGGGTGGTACCTAAAATAGATCGATTGGGGGCCTCATAAAAACAAAATTGGTCGCATGATCGAGGCATTTCTACCTTATCAAAAGATTTCCATGAATTAATATTCGGAGCTCCCAGTTGTAATCTTGATTTGTACACAGCACAACCCGAAAGGCTCAGGATGAGGATAAAGAAGAAACTAAAACGAATAATAATTTTCACTTTGGGTATTGTTGGGTCAAAAATACGAAACGTAGGGGGGCGGAAAATTCAATTAACTTTTATTTGTAGGACAATGCAGTTAAATGCCTATTCTTCGAAACTCAATTTTAAATAATAGATAAATGTATTTCTAAATTGTCCGGTAAACCAGGTAATATCAGGTTCATTTAAATCGTTGGTATAATTAAGTACATAATAATTATCCTCATCAATGGGAACAATGGCAGGAAAGGCATTGTCACCACATCCGGGAAGATCCATTACCCAATCGAAATTTTTCGCTTCTGGATTCAATTTATAAAGAGCAGTAGTTTTTGGGGTAAACGAATAACGGGTAAGGTTGATTCCTCTTTTAATTCCTTCGGGTAACCATTGGGGGGCCTTGGATGCATCTCCATCTTTATTACGGCGGGCAATCAAGAAAATATCATCATCATGCCGAAACATGCAGGAGCTATCGTATTTTTTTTTGGTATGATACATATCCCATTGATGCAACGAATCCTTATCGGCATAACATAACATGGCCCCTTCACCTTCGAGTCGAACAATGCACCACATATTACCTTGTTGATCGAATTCAAATTCACCCTCTTCGGCACCGGTAACACTTATTTGAGGTTCTTCACTAATAGGTTGCCAGTTGATTCCGTTTTCGGAGGTAAAAAACCTGAGTTCTGCCTGATGGTTTCCATATAAATTTTTACCCCAATAAGCCGAAAGGAGGGGTTTATTTTGGTGCATTTTAATTCGCCAGGGGACATAACCATCTAATCCGGGAGCAATTTGATCGGTCCAACTTCCTTGGTTAAGGGTACTAATCCAAATATGTTTTGGATTAAAAGAATACATCACCTTGGCCCCTTCGAAACAATAGAAAAAAAGTTGATCCTTGAAAACTAAAAATCGGGGTTCTCTTAAATCAGCACCCGTTTTAAAACTATGTTCAAATTTCCACGATTTAAAATCGCTGGAACTAATAATGTACATAATAGATTTTTTATCAGGGAAATGATAACGGGCAGTTCGCCAGGCAATATAATATCGATCCTTAAATTTGATGATGTCAACATTGTTGTTGGATTTATCACAAATTATAGTTGAAGGGAGAGATGCAGAAGGGATTAAAATGGTAGGTTCGGAAATAACGGGTTTGCCTTCCGCTAATAGATGCGAAGATAAAACAATCAAAAAAACAAATATGGTTAGGGTTTGTTTCACTGGTTGGTTGATGTATTACAAATATATAAAAATCATACGGCGAATGCCGGGATCATTTACACAGATGAACTTTTAACGGCTCCAACAATGGTGGCGATAAAAGTTCCGAAGGCCAATACACGAATAAACTTGGCGCTGATAAAGTTTCGGATAAATGGAGTTGGGAAATTAAGTTTTTTTAACCCTTTAATATAATACATGGCGGCTACCAAAAATATGGCCAAATAAATAACCACATAAGCTGAGATGAGAATAATAGGATTTAAATCAGTAATAAATAAGGCAGCCAAATAACCCAATGCCAAAATTAAATTGGCAATAGAATTTCTTTTTCGAAGTTGAATAAAATGGACTTTTAATATTTCCAGTTGCTGAGCCGTTAACATGGTTGCACCTTTGGCATCAATCTTCCTTTCTAAAAAGATGCCAGCAATATAAAATGCAATACCTGTTAAAAATAATGGATTCATATAGTAGTTAGTAACAAGTAGAAGGTATGAACATTCAACCTTCTACTTGAAACATAAAACTTTCACTGGTTAACTTTAAACATTCTCAATAACCATGGCTGATGCACCGCCACCACCGTTACAAATACCGGCAGCACCATATTTAGCGCCATTTTGTTTTAAAACATTTATTAAGGTAACTATGATTCTTGCTCCCGATGCACCCAACGGATGTCCCAAAGAAACCGCACCACCATTTACGTTTACCTGATCAGATTTTAGTTTCATAATTTCGCAATTGGCTAAACCCACCACCGCGAAAGCTTCATTCAATTCATAATATTGAATGTCTTCCATTTTTAAACCAGCTTTTTCTACTGCTTTCGGAACAGCTTTCGATGGTGTAGTAGTAAACCACTCAGGTGCCTGTTCTGCATCAGCATATCCTCTAATAATAGCCAAAGGTTTGATGCCTAATTTATCAGCCTTCTCTTTGCTCATTAAAACTACTGCAGCAGCCCCATCATTCATGGTAGATGCATTAGCAGCAGTAACCGAACCGTCTTTGGTAAACACTGGTTTAAGGGATGGGATTTTATCGAACATGACGTTTTTATATTCCTCGTCTTCAATAAATTCAATATCTCCTTTTTTAGTAGAAATGGTAACCGGAACTACCTCTTCTTTAAATTTGCCTGCGGCCCAAGCAGCGGCAGATCTTTTATAGCTTTCAATAGCAAAAGCATCCTGAGCTTCTCTGCTAATTTTATGTTCGGTTGCACAAAGTTCGGCAGCATTTCCCATTGGGTAATTATGATATACATCCGTTAAACCATCCTTAGCTAAACCATCCACCAATGTGCTGTTTCCATATTTACTACCCCAACGGGCATTTTCTGCATAATACGGAACACTGCTCATGTTTTCCATACCACCGGCAACAACTACATCGGCATCACCCAACATAATGGCTTGTGAACCCAGCATAATAGATTTCATTCCGCTGGCACAAACTTTATTTACGGTAGTACAAATTACTTGATCAGGTAAGCCGGCAAATTTTGCGGCCTGGCGAGCAGGCGCCTGTCCTAAGTTAGCTTGCAAAACCGATCCCATATAAACTTCCTGTACTTCGTTAGGATCTAAATTAATTTTATTCAAAGCACCTTTAATAGCAGCAGCACCTAATTTGGTTGCGCTTGTTCCGGCTAATGTTCCACCAAACGAACCCAATGCAGTTCTGGCAGCTGATACGATGTAAACTTCTTTCATTTTATTTATTTTTCTAATGGTGCAACGAATGTAAGAAATATGATATTAGGTCGGGCTTTTTTTGCTTTTTTTTAGGGCGCCACTGGCGGGCTGTTCGCTAAACGCTGCTTGCCGCATCGGCAAAGCACGCTGCGGGTAGCAGCGTATCGCTTCCATCCCTGGCGCAATTGGGGCAATAAAATCTTTCCGAAATCATTTTAAGTTTTCAATTTTACTGATGGTAGGTTATTAGCATTTATCAACATATAAATTATTTGGTA
>JBEIQI010000202.1:0-5774 GCA_040376605.1 Flavobacteriales bacterium
ACTCAAGAAAATCATCTGCTGTAAAAACTGAAGCAAATCGTACTCTTAAATCACTTTCAGATTCTTTAAAAGGTAAGCAAGGACGTTTCCGTCAAAACTTATTAGGAAAACGTGTTGATTATTCAGCTCGTTCCGTAATTGTTGTAGGACCTGAATTAAAACTTCATGAATGTGGTTTACCGAAGGATATGGCGGCTGAGTTATTTAAGCCATTTATTATTCGTAAATTAATTCAAAGAGGTCTAGTAAAAACTGTAAAATCAGCGAAGAAAATTGTTGATAGAAGAGATGCGGTAATTTGGGAGATCTTAGAAAATGTATTGAAAGGGCATCCGGTATTATTAAACCGTGCTCCAACTTTACATAGATTAGGTATTCAATCTTTCCAACCTAAATTAATTGAAGGAAAAGCTATTCAATTACACCCATTGGCTTGTACAGCGTTTAACGCTGACTTCGATGGTGACCAGATGGCGGTTCACGTTCCATTGGGACATGCGGCTATTTTGGAAGCCCAATTATTAATGTTAGGTGCTCATAATATCTTGAATCCTGCAAATGGTGCTCCAATTACGGTACCTTCTCAGGACATGGTTTTGGGTCTGTATTATATTACCAAAGGTCGTAAGCATATTGCCGAAAATCCTGTTAAGGGAGAAGGTTTGAGATTCTATTCACCTGAGGAAGTTATCATTGCATACAACGAAAATATGGTTGATCTACATGCTTGGATTCACGTAAAAGTGGATGTTAAACAAGCAGATGGATCAATAAAAAATGAGTTGTTAGAAACTACTGTTGGTAGAGTATTGGTGAATGAAGTAGTTCCAAAGAATTATGGATTTATCAATCAATTACTTACTAAAAAATCGCTTCGTGATATTATTGGAGATATTTTTAAATCTACCGATCAGCCTACTGCTGCTAAATTCTTAGATGATATTAAGGCAATTGGTTTCATGATGGCATTTAGAGGGGGGCTTTCATTTATTTTGGATGATATTATTATTCCAAAAGAAAAAGAAGAATTGATTAAAGATGCCAACGAACAAGTTGATGAAGTGAAGTCAAATTATAACATGGGATTCATTACGAATAACGAACGTTATAATCAGATCATTGATATTTGGACGCATACCAATTCACGCTTAACTCAAATCTTAATGAAACAGATCAGCGAAGATAAACAAGGATTTAATCCGGTTTATATGATGCTTGATTCTGGAGCAAGGGGTTCTAAAGAGCAGATTCGTCAGCTTTGCGGAATGCGTGGATTGATGGCAAAACCACAAAAATCAGGGGATGCTGGTAATGAAATTATCGAGAATCCAATTCTTTCTAACTTTAAAGAAGGACTTTCAATTCTTGAGTACTTTATTTCTACACACGGTGCTCGTAAAGGTCTTGCCGATACAGCTCTTAAGACTGCTGATGCAGGATACTTAACCCGTCGTTTAGTGGACGTTTCTCAGGATGTTATCATCACTGAAGAAGATTGTGGTACATTACGTGGATTACAAATGTCGGCCTTGAAAAACAATGATGAGATTGTAGAAAGTTTACATGATAGAATTGTGGGCCGTACATCACTTCACGATGTAATTCATCCAAACACTGGCGAGTTAATCGTGAGTGTTGGTGAGGAAATTACTGAAGCTGCCGCTAAAATAATTAATGAGTCGCCAATTGAAACCGTTGAGATTCGTTCGGTACTTACTTGTGAAACACGCAAAGGATGTTGTGGTAAATGTTACGGACGTAACCTTGCTACAGGCCGTAAGGTGCAAATGGGTGAGGCTGTTGGTGTAATCGCTGCACAATCAATTGGTGAGCCAGGAACTCAGTTAACACTTCGTACATTCCACGTAGGTGGGGTGGCAGGAGGTTCTGCTGTACAATCCAAAATAATGGCAAAATACGACGGTATTGTTGAAATTGATGAGTTACGTACTGTTTCTAAAAAGGGAGACAATGCTAATGAAGAATTAGTAATCGGTCGTTCTGCAGAAATGCGTTTAGTGGATGCCAATACTAAAATCGTTTTAACTACCGGAAATATCCCTTACGGTTCTACCGTTTTTGTTAAGGATGGTCAGAAGGTTACCAAAGGTGATTTAATTTGCGAATGGGACCCATGGAATGCTGTAATTGTATCTGAATTTGAAGGTAAAATTGAATTCGAAAATATCGAAGAAGGTATTACTTATCGCGAAGAACAAGATGAAGCAACTGGTTTCAAAGAAAAGGTAATTATTGAACGTCGTGATAAAACCAAAAACCCTACCATCAAAATTGTTGATAAGGCAGGTGAAGTTTTAAGATCATACAATATTCCTTCTGGTGCACATATTACCATCGAAGATAAAGTGAAAGTTCATGCAGGAGATATTCTTGTTAAGATCCCACGTTCTTCAGGTAAAACAGGTGATATTACAGGAGGTCTTCCACGGGTAACTGAGTTGTTCGAAGCTCGTAACCCATCGAATCCAGCAGTTGTTTCTGAGATCGACGGTTTGGTTTCTTTCGGTAAAATTAAACGTGGTAACCGTGAGGTTCAAATAGAATCTCGTACTGGTGAGATTAAGCGTTATTTGGTTTCTCTTTCTAAACATATTCTTGTTCAGGAGAATGATTATGTAAAGGCTGGTCAGCCATTAACTGATGGTGCTACCACTCCTAACGATATTCTTTCTATCAAAGGTCCAACCGCAGTACAAGAGTACTTGGTAAATGAGATTCAAGAGGTATACCGTTTACAAGGGGTAAAAATTAATGATAAACATTTCGAAGTAATCGTTCGTCAGATGATGCGTAAAGTGCAAATCATCGACACCGGTGATACTATCTTCTTAGAAGGCGAATTGGTGAATAAATTTGAGTTCATGAAAGTGAATGATGAATTATTCGGTAAGGTGGTTGTTGAAGATCCAGGAGATTCTGAAGACTTGAAAGCGGGTCAAATCCTTTCAGCACGTAAATTACGTGATATTAATTCAGGATTAAAACGTAAGGATTTAAAATTAGTAACTTATCGTGATGCTTTACCAGCAACTTCTGATCAAGTATTACAAGGTATTACTCGTGCATCTTTACAAACTGATAGCTGGATTTCTGCAGCATCATTCCAGGAAACTACCAAAGTATTGAACGAAGCTGCGGTAAATGCAAAAGCTGACTTCTTGGAAGGTTTGAAAGAGAATGTTATTGTTGGTCACTTAATACCTGCAGGTACCGGATTAAAACAGTATCAGGAGTATGAAGTGTTCCACAAAGATGAAGCTCCAGTTGTTGCAGCAGGCAAAACGAAAAAGGAAAAAGTGAATGCCGATGTAGTAACGGAATAAATAATTCCAATAATAAAAAAGGCTATCTTCGGGTAGCCTTTTTTGTTTAACCCAGTTTTAAATTAAATGATATGAATAACGATAATCAAAACCCAAACCAACAACAAATCAATATTGAGATTAATGATGATGTAGCGGATGGAACCTATTCTAATTTAGCTATTATAACCCATTCTCACAGCGAATTTATTGTTGACTTTATTAATATCATGCCGGGAGTTCCAAAGGCCCGTGTAAAGAGCCGTATTATACTTACACCGGAACATGCTAAAAGACTTATGGCTGCTTTAGCAGATAATGTAAAAAAGTTTGAAGATCAATTCGGTTCAATTAAACAATTGGGTCCCGACCAAAACATTCCGCCATTCCCAATGAATTTTGGCGGACCATTGGGGCAGGCCTAGGCCCAGATTCTGATTTCAAAATTTGTGTGCTTAATTGTTCGTTTGTTGGATGAGTTATTGAATAAACCAATAGTTGATCAAGTGAATAAGGAATGTCGAATTAAATGCGTTGTTTTTTTTTTTTTAGGGCACCTTCGCTACGTTCCGGGCTTCGCTTTGCTTCGGCACTCAGCCTAAAGCTGAGGTGCTTCCCCTTCACATCGCTGGCGCTTGCCTGCCGGTTTTCTTGGCAATTACTTTCCCAAATCTCTCTTTATAATCTCATGATGATGCTGCACATGATAAGCCGTAAAATATAACATCTCTCTAAAGGTTAGTTTTCCTAATAAGGGATGCGGAAGTAAATAGGTATCTAATACTTCTTCATTCATTTTTTCAACCTTATTGCAAAGTTGATTGGTATAATGCATAATAGCTTTTGGCGATACAAGTTTTTCCTGCAGACTAATTTCTTTAGGTACAAATCTGCCGGATGCCTGTCCTCCTTTAGCTAATTTGTCTTTATATTTCTGTACCAATTCATCAAAGGTTCGGCTCGGTCTATTTGATTTTCCAAATAATAAACGGGGAGCTATCTTTGGTAATCCCAAGGCCATATTTACCGGACTTATAGATCTAACAATATGATCGGCTTGCTGTCCGGCACTCCATTTATTTTCCTTTCGAAAAATAAATTCATCATTGCTGAGGGAGTTTATATAATCAGCAAATTGCTGATGATTAATTTGGAGCTGAGTGATGATTTCGTTTTTGTTCATTTAAATGGATTATATGTTCTAAATAGGAAGTTAATAACAGTTTCACTGAGATCAACATAGCTGATTTTATTATTTGCAGTATAAAAAATAATACATTTTGCGGATGAATTATATACATCTTTTATCTCAACGTTAATAATATCACTTTTGTTTATTATTTTATTCTTATTCCTAAAGTATTTATATTTTAGTTCGATATGATTTTCGTAAAACATAACTTTGGAGTTTAATCTATTTATAAGCAGTAGCAATAATATAGGCACCGTTGCAATAATAATACTGATTACAGAAAACGCTCCTCCAAATAGAATCAAGGAGCTTAATGCTAAAGCTACAATAGGTGCAATAGCTTCATGCATTGTGCCGTCAACCCCTTCATATATTAGTTTTGGTTCATTACCTAGCATATTCGAATTTACGAAATTATTCTGTTTTGCACCACCGCTGCGATGGGCTTTGGTGCGACCAAAGGGAGCACGGAGCGAACAGCGACCCCACAGCATAGGGTAGGTGCCCTGAAATTAATTCAACACTGCTTTTCCTTTGCAGAAAATACCATGCACTTTACCGGTTAATTCCATATCAAAGAATGGCGAGTTGACACTGTTGCTGGCATTTGTTTCTTTGGTAAAAATAAAAGAAGCTTCAGGATCGAAAAAGGTTATTTCTGCTTCTTGTCCTTCTTCTATGGTGGCCGTTGGTAAACCTAATATGTTTCTTGGGTTCGTAGATAGTTTTTGGACGATTTCAGAAATGCTAACTTTATTCCGCAATGCAGTATTAGCAACCGAAAAAGTAGTTTGGATATTTATTATACCATTTCGGGCATAATCAAATTCTAAGTTTTTATTTTCAGCATCTTCCGGGCTATGGTCGCTGCAAATGATATCAATGGTTTGATCTTTTATTCCAGCAATCAATGCATCTACATCTTGTTGCGTTCTATAAGGTGGATTTACTTTATGCACCGATTCGAAGCCTTTTAATGCTTCGTCGGTAAAGTATATTTGATGGGCTGCTATACCAGCGGTAATATTAAGGTTTTTCTTTTTGGCCTCTTTTATCAAATGGATGCTTCCCGCTGTACTTAGTAAATTATAATGAATTCTTCCATTGGTATATTCTAATAAATATAGATCTCTATTTAATCCCTGTTCTTCGGCCATTGCGGGAATCCCTTTCATGCCAAGAAATACGGACGTGTCCCCTTCGTGCATCATTCCGTTTTTAGAGAGGGTAGGGGTATCTGCAAAATGAATAATAAGTCC
>JBEIQI010000063.1:0-13350 GCA_040376605.1 Flavobacteriales bacterium
CTCTTTTTAGACCCAGATTAAATTTAATTTCCGTTGGGCTTACTTTCCATCCATCGGGCACATTTAACTTTACAACACCGTCACAACTATTTTTAAAGGCCTGCAATTGAACAGTAATTTTCTTTTCCGATTTATTTCTCCATACCATTACTTCCTGCAATGGAGTGGCGGTTACAGGTGGAGCTAAATATACCGGCTGGTGGATTTCTCCTTTTTCAGGATCCGATTTTTTATACATGATATGACCTGTAAATTCCAATCCAACAATGGCCTTTTTATTATTAAATGCCGGGGAGATGGTATAGGTCATGGGTTCAAAATTTTTGTTTTCTACCGAACGTGAATATTTTTTTACATCTACATCAATGCCTTTAAAATCCCACCAAACCGGATTACTAAAATCAGCATCCGCTTTAATGGAAATAACTCCTGAGGTCCATTTTTGTGCATCGGTTCCATTTACCTGACGATTGTATTCGAAGTTGGTAAGTGTCCATTCTGTTTGGTAAGGGAAACGCATGTTGAGATAGGTTAAATATTTACCCGACCGATTGATGGTTTCTGTTTTCACCCTCATGGTATCGCCTACCGCATAGATATAATCATCGGTATATACTTCGTGATAAAAGCCCAAACATTGGTTAATTAAAAGGGCAATATCTTCTAATTTCCTTTTCACTAAAAACGAACCATCATTTATTTTTTGTACTTCTGTAAATAATGAAATAAGATCTTCTACCGATTGAGAGGGATCATTAAAATTATATTTACCCAGGAGGTTGTCTATTTTACCAATGATGGATTTTCCGTTTTTGATGCGATTCCAAGTAAAATCGTACTCACTAAAAATATCTTTATCGGTAGGAACTGTTCCGGAGGAAGGAATAAAATATTCAAGCTGCTCCCCCCTTAACCCAATGGTTCCAAATCCCTGACTTTTATGACAGCTTCTGCTCAATGCAGCAATTTCTGTATATGAAGTTCCTAACAAAGAATTATAATTTCCACAATCCAATTTAATGAGAGAATCGAGATTGGCACCTTTATCAAAAAAGAAAGAAGAAGCATTCCAAACTACTCTGGGCACTTTCCATGTATTTACATAAGGTAATTGATCGTATGCTTCGTTGGTGTCGGCACTTAATTCAATCACTTCATTGGCCAACATAGCGGAGGCGGTATGGTGCCCGTGAGTTTTACCGGGTTCGGTATTAAATCGGGTAATAATAAGATCCGGTTGAAATTTTCGGATTACATAAATGAGGTCGCTCATTACTTTTTTCTTTTTCCATATTTTAAAAGTTTCTTCGGGTGTTTTGGAATATCCAAAATCAAAAGCTCTCGAAAAATATTGAATGCCTCCATCTATTCTTCTTGCTTCAGATAATTCATGAGTTCTAATCACACCCAATTCTTCACTGAGCTCACTTCCGATTAAGTTTTGTCCACCATCACCTCTGGTTAAAGAAATATAAGCGGTATTTAATTTTTTTTCGTTGGCGAGCCAGGTAATCAACCGGGTATTTTCGTCATCGGGATGGGCTGCAACATAAAGCACTGATCCCATCACTTTTAAGGTTTGAAGGTGATGATAAATTTCCGAGGAATTCCATTGTTGGTAAATTTGTGCCAGAGCTGAATTGCAAAGAAAAAGAAGGAGTAAAAATGATAACCGGAATCTCATGAAATTAATTTTATCAAATATATTTAATTATAAGGATATGAAAATCAAAAAGGGAGCCGAAGCTCCCCTTTTTGATTTAAAACACAACTTAACCTAATTAATTATTGGCAATGATCTGTGCACCTAAAGCTGTAGCACCTGATCCTGCAACTGAACCTTTAGCAAAAACGGTATAAATTTTTCCTGCATCTAAAGTAATTGGAGCTAAATCCAACGCTACTGTAGTAGTTCCTGCTAATCTTACTTCTAAATCATAAGAACCTGCTGGTAGTGGAGTAAATACTGATATTTCTTTGAATGAGAAGTTTGCAAAAACAACAGCTCCGCCATCTACTGCTACATCTACTGCAGGAGCATCTGGGCTTAAGTGCATAAATCTTACATGTGCATTTCCGCTTGCTGGAGTTGCTAAATTATCTTCAGTTAATACTGCTTCGATAGCTGATAATGTATTAGCTGCAAATAATGAATAATCTTTGTTCTCTTCAAAGTTAATATCTGCTTCAATTACAGTAGTACTTGTTCCTGCAGCATTTACTTTAATGTTTCTGGTACCTGCATTTAATTCAATATAACCAGTGTTGTTTGGATAAGTTAAAGCAGAGGTATTGATAACGGTATTATCTACTAATAAGTCAACACCTGGAGCATCATAAGATGCATGTGTAACTAATACACTTGATTTTGGTGTTGGAGCTGGATCTTCAGTGCATGAGCTTAAAGCTAATACAGATACACATAATGCGGCGGTGATAAATTTTGTTTTCATAAATTTCGTTCTATTTTAAATTGTTTAAACCTATTAATACTTTGTTTAGCCTTTTTGTTCAAAGGTTAAACAAAAATTGACGTTTGTTAACATTTTTCGCCCCGTTTTGGATGCTTAAAAGAGGGGGTAATAAGAACCGAAAGCCTTTATTGGCGAGATGTTTATTAATAAACGATAGGATTTTGATGACGCCCTAGGGAAGGGAATCAAAGACTGCTAATAAGGGCGGGTAGAAAAGGATTTTAAGGGATCAGGCAATATTTAGGGTTACTAAAATTCAGATTCGACCCGGACCCTTACCTTTTTGACTTTTACGATCCCTATCCAGTTGAAGAATAGAATGATATAATATACTGGATCAATTTCGTACCACTTAACCCCAAAATTAATGCTGGATGCATATTTATGGTGGTTGTTATGATATCTTTCACCCAATAATAAAATATCGATAGGTACTAAATTTTTGGAGGTATTGTTTACATCGAAATTCCGATACCCGTATTTATGAGCAAACCAATTTATGATGGCACCATGCACCGGGCTCATAAGTATTACAATAGGTAGAAATAAATATAACCACCAATGATCCGCAAAAAGAATAAAAAAGGTAACATAAATACCCACCCATAATAATCGAGACAATTTAGATTGACCCCACTTATCCATTTTGGGCCAGGAGGGTAGATTTTTTTCGAATCGTTCCTCTATTTGAACCTTTTTACGATTGATAGCAATATATACTTTGGCGGTATGATCCATCATCGAAAAAATATTTTTAAAATTTTTAGGTGAATGCGGATCTTTATCTGTATCCGTATAGGCATGATGCATTCTATGTAGAATACCATAAACCCTAGGGCTTAAATAAGAGGACCCCATAGAAATATAAGAAAAAATATAAAAGAATTTTTCCCAGAATTTATTCATTGTAAAAGCTCCATGAGATGCATATCGATGCATCAAAAAACTCTGTGAGAATAAAGAAAGGTACCAAATAGAGAAGAAGAAAATAATAATTACCATACGAACAACATTTTGATTTTTTTGCCAAATTGATCATCTTCTTGGCTGGAGACTTTTAACGGAAAAGCACTTGCAACAAATATAATGTAAATTCTACTTATTAATTGCTACGATAGGTTTATTGGATTGTTAAATATTCATAGTGGCAATGAATAAGGGTTATTCATGATTAATTAGGATGTCATGGCTCGTATTTATTTGACTAGGATGGTACATTGTGTCAATTCTTTATACCTTTATAAATGAACTCATTGTTAAGTTTATATGCGTCGGATTGATTCATGGATTCTGCATATATCTTTGCTGCACAATAATTATGTTTATGAGGTTGGTTGTATTGATTTTATTTAGTTGTTTGTTATTAATGCCGCTTCAATCGCAAGTGGTTGTTCAAAGAGGGCCATATATTCAGGTGGCTACGCAAAATAGCATCATTATTAAATGGCGCACCAATACAGCTACTACCAGTAGAGTTATTTATGGACTGGATCCCATAAATCTTATCTACACAGTTTCCGAAGCATCAAGCACAACCGAGCATGAGATTGAATTAACAGGACTTTTGGCCGATACAAAATATTACTATTCAATAGGTAATGCTACTGATATCATTTCAGCAGCACCTGATCAATTCTTTTTTACTCTACCCCCTCCTAATACCATTCGACCCTATAATTTTTGGGTGATTGGTGACTGCGGCAGTGCCAACGATGATCAACGAGCTGTAAGAAATTCCTTTCAAAACCAATTTGGGGCTAATCGTAATTATGGAATCATCATGTTGGGTGATAATGCCTATACATTTGGAACAGATGGGGATTACCAGGATGCCATTTTTAATAATATGTATGAGGATATCATTAGCAATACCGTGATGTGGCCAACTCCTGGAAACCACGATTATTATAGTGGTGCATCGGCTTCTTCGCAAACCGGACCCTATTATGATATTTTTTCGATGCCTACAACGGGTCAATTGGGAGGTGTTCCATCCAATACGGAAGCTTATTACTCTTATAACATTGGCAACATTCATTTTATTTCCATCGATTCATATGATTCAGGTCGCGACTCTAACAATGCTATGGGAAACTGGATTAAACAAGATTTAATGAATAATACCCAGGAGTGGACCATTGCCTATTGGCATCATCCGGCTTATACGAAGGGAAGTCATGATTCTGACAATCCTTTTCCTTGGCTCGATTTTGAATTGCCACAAATAAGGGAACAAATTATTCCCATCATGGAAAGATACGGGGTGGATTTAATTTTAAACGGACATAGTCATTCCTATGAAAGGTCATATTTATTGGATGGACATTATGGGAATTCATCTACTTTTAATTCTTCTCATCAAATTGATAATGGCAGTGGCGATTTTATTACAGATTGTCCGTATATAAAAAATACTGAAGGGGGAGAAGCCCATAAAGGAACCGTATATGCTTTGGTGGGCGTTTCCGGCAAAACGGATGTAACCTCTTCTGGATGGCCTCATCCAGCGATGTATACATCCTCTGTTGATCATTTGGGCTCTATGTTGTTAACGGTTTCGGGTAATCGCCTAGATGCTAAATTTTTAACCAGTAATGAAGTAATTTTTGATCAGTTTTCTATTATTAAAAATGCGGGTGGAAAACAAACCATTCATGTTTGTCAGGGACAATCGGTTACCTTACAACCTTCCTTTCCAACCAATCAATACAATTGGATGCCAGGTAATGTAAATGCTCCCACTTTAAATATTAATCCATTTTTTAATTCTTTTTATTTTGGATCTGATCCATTGGGATGTATTAAAGATACTTTCCAAATTCAAATTATTCATCCAGGCGATATCAATGATACTTGTAATTGGAGTGCCAATGTTTTATCTAACGATTTAAAGTCTTTTACCATTCATCCAAATCCAGCAAAAGCCGGAACTTTGCTACAAATAAACTTGAACCCGGATTTTGCTGAAACAGCTCAGTTGGAGTGGATTGATCCTTTAGGCCGTTCCATTCATGTTCAACAAATAAATTCAGGATTACAAACTTTTAATATTCCGAAAAACATACATCCGGGAATTCATTTTATCAAAATTTATTTTAACAATCAAGTACATATCGAAAAAATAATAATCACCGATTAAACCCAGACTTATGAAAAGAAACATACTATTTATTTCAGCTTTTGTTTGCGCATTGTCATCCTTTGCACAATGTATCACAACCAATATCCCTGGAAACTATACCCAGTCGTCCGATATTATTTTAAGTGGAGTTATTAATGTTGCAGGCACCTATACATTACCTGCAGGAGTTACCATTACAGTTCCTTCGTATTCAATTGATAATTGCGGTTCATTAACTATTAATGCAAGCAAAATTGTCATCCAAGGAAATATCATCGCGGATTATTCGGGTTACGCTGGAGGAAGTGGAGGAGCAGGTGCTACTTTGGTAACCTCTATAACAGGTCACGAAAATGGACTTACCGGTTGTGTTGATAAAGACAATGCAGGACAAATTACTGTAGGTGGAGGTCTTGCCGGATTAATTGGAAATGGAACAGGAGCAGGTAGCGCCGGAGGGAATGGAACGGTTGGTTCAGGAACAAAACAAGTTTGTGCTAATTTGGGAGATGAAGCCGGTTTAATTGGAGGTTCAGGTGGTGCCGGTGGTGGTGGTGGTGGAAGTTATGGAGGAGCTGGTACAAGTGGTAACAGCGGGGGTGGCGGATCTGCCACTGGATCAATAACAGGTGCAAGTTATTCAAATGCCTATACGCCTATCGCAGGGATTGGCGGAATGGGTGGAAATACCGGGTCAACCTATGGTACTTCGGCAGGAACAGATATTGATTTGGGTTCTGGTGGAGCAGGAGCAGGTGGTGGAGGAAGATCATTTTACGTTGGTGAAAATGGTGGCCAAGGTGGTGATGGTGGTGGAATGATAAAATTGATTGCAACTGATACATTAATAATTACCGGAACTTTATCTGCCAATGGTGAAGATGGTGGTGCTGGTGGTAAAGGGGGCAATGGTGATAAAACAGCAGATTGTTGTAGTGATGCATGTAACGATTGTGCAGAAAGAACCATAACAGCCGGAGCAGGAGCAGGAAGTGGTGGTGGAGCAGGAAGCGGTGGTGGAATTTTTATTCAATCCGATTACATCCTTACCATCACCGGAACTTTATCCGTTAACGGGGGTGATGGTGGAATTTCGGGGGTAAAAGGAAATGGTGCCAGTTGTAGTTATAGCAATATTATTTGTGGAGATGAAGATATGTCAACTACCGATGGCTCTGATGGTGGAACTGGTGGATCAGGTGGTGGTGGAAGAATTAAAATCTTCACTAATAATTGTCCATCTAATGTAATTACACCTACGCATACCGAATCAGGTGGAGCGGGTGCTTCTGCCGGAACCTATCAGGTGATTGTGGTTGGATGCCCCGATTTTGTTGGTGTTGATAATTATGAAGGGACTTTGTCAGCTCAGGTTTATCCGAACCCAGCAACGAATTTCGTAAACGTACAAATAGATGCTTTTAGTATTGGAATGAACAACGTGAATGTATTAGTTTATGATGCAACCGGAAGGGTGCTTTATCAAACAACTAGTAAATTAGAAAAGGGTCAAATTATTCAAGTACCGGTTGATCAGTTTGCGGCTGGCATTTATTCTATTGTTTTAATGAATAACAATGCCAACGTTACCTATAAATTTGTGAAGCAATAATAAGATGAGAAAGCAGATATATTTAGTGTTTATTTTTTCTCTGTTAATTTCGGCAGGATGGGGACAGGTGGAAAGAGTATTAGTACTCAATCCTCTATTAAAACCATTTTACCATGGTGTTGCGTCAGGTGATCCACTCTCCAATTCGGTAATTATTTGGACGAGATTAACACCCGATACAGGTTTTGTTGGGCCAGCTAATGTTGAATGGAGAATAGCATTGGATACAGGTATGACAACCATTGTTCAAAGTGGAAATTTTACTACAGATATCAATAGAGATTATACGGTTAAGGTAGATGTAACCGGATTACAGCCTGATACCTGGTACTATTATGAGTTTACACATAACACCAAAAATTCCATTCGGGGCAGAACCAAAACAGCTCCGGTAGGCATGAAAGATTCTTTGCGATTTGCAGTCGTTTCTTGTGCCGATTATCAGAATGGATATTTTAATGCCTATAAAATTCTTAAAACAAGAAACGATATTGATGCAGTAATTCATTTGGGTGATTATATGTATGAATATGGTGAAGATGGCGGAGCTGTGGGTGGCCGAATGCATGTTCCTTCGGATGAAATTACCGAATTGATAGATTATAGAACCCGGTTATCTCAATATCATTTGGATGATGATTTAATGCGATTACACCAACAGTTCCCATTTATTATGGTTTGGGATGACCACGAGTCTGCCAATAATTCATGGAAGGATGGTGCCGAAAATCACGATGCAGGAGAAGGGAATTGGGTAGATCGCAAAAATTATTCGAAGATTGCTTATTACGAATGGTTGCCGGTTCGTCCACAAATTATTTCAGGTGATAGTGTATTGTTTAGAAAGATTCCTTTTGGTCAATTAATAGATTTGGTAATGGTAGATACCCGATTACATGGCAGGGATGAACAAGCAGGTACTACAGGTGGTACCGTTAATTCTCCTTCCAGAACTTTATTGGGAACCGATCAGTATAATTGGCTTATACAAAACATGGTAACCTCCACCGCGGATTGGAAAATTTTAGGCAACCAGGTGATGTTTGCTCCTTTACAAATTGCCGGAATTGGCATCAATGAAGATCAATGGGATGGTTATCCATACGAACGCAGCAGTATTATCAGTCAGGTTTTGGCAAATAATTTAGAAGGGGTTGTGGTACTTACTGGTGATATTCATACGGCCTGGGCCAATGATGTACCAACTGCCAATTACGAAAGTGATGGAACAGGTTCTGCATTTGTTGAATTTGTTACTACCAGTGTTACCTCCTCTAATTCACCGGTGGGTGGACTTGGAGAATCAGTGATTCAATTGGCTAACAATCATATGAAATATATCAATTTGGCGGATCATGGATTTCTAATTTTAGATGTTAATCAAAACCGGGCGCAATCCGATTTCTTTTATGTAAATACATTAACCACTCCCAGCGGGGCATATCATTGGGAAGAATCCTGGTATGTAAATCACAATGAACGACATTTGAGAAATACCAATACCGCTGCCTTCCCGAGGGCCGAACTTAATCATTTACAGGCACCACCTTGGCCTAGGGTTGTGATTAATTCCAGCAATGTGGAAAATAACAACGCCAATATATTGATGGGGGTTTATCCAAATCCGTTTATGACGGGGGTGTATTTTCAATATCATTTAGCATCTACTTCCACGGTTGAAATTTTAATTACAGATTTAAATGGACGGTTAATCGCTAATACTAATGCGCAGCAGATGCCGGCAGGAATTCATAGCTCATTCTTGGAACTCACCGTTACACCCGGAGTTTATTTGGCCACCTTGAGGGTTAATAACAAGGATTGTTTTGTGAGCAGAATCATTAAGCAATAAGTATTTTATTGCCTTTGTTACAATGTCTGCAACCCTGCGGGCTTTTCTCATCATTCGTTCGGAAATTGGATTTTCGTAATGGGCTCTTAAATAAATGAGGGTAACTCTTGGAAATTTGTCAGAAAAATGTAATTTACTGCAGGATTAATTGACAAATAACCAAGCAAAATCAATAAAATGCTATTAAAGACCTTTGGTTCGGCCGTTTATGGTGTAAACGCAATGACCATCACCGTGGAGGTAAATGTATCAGACGGAATTAAATTTCATTTGGTAGGATTACCGGACAATGCTGTTAAAGAAAGTACCCTTCGGATTGAAGCTGCTTTAAAAAATAATGGATACCGAATTCCCGGAAAAAAAATTGTGGTGAATATGGCTCCGGCCGATATTCGAAAAGAAGGAAGTTGTTATGACTTAACGATTGCTATCGGAATTTTAGCCGCAACCGAACAATTAAATTCTGATCGGTTAAATGATTATATCATCATGGGTGAATTGGGTTTAGATGGAGAAATCCAACCCATGAAAGGAACTTTGCCCATAGCCATTCAAGCAAGATCAGATAAGTTTAAAGGAGTGATTGTACCCGAGGCCAATGCTATGGAGGCAGCTATTGTTGCCGGGTTAGATGTATATGGGGTAAATAATTTAAAAGAGGTTTGTAATTTTTTAGAAGGCAAAGTGGAATTAGAAAAAACAATTTTTAATACCCGTGATGAATTTGCCTATCAACAGCAACAAATTCCCTACGATTTTAGTGAGGTAAAAGGACAGGAAAATATTAAACGTGCATTGGAAATTGCAGCCGCAGGTGGACATAATGTTTTATTAATTGGTCCTCCGGGTGCAGGTAAAACCATGTTGGCCAAAAGAATTCCAACCATCCTTCCACCCTTAGGTTTGCATGAAGCATTAGAGACTACCAAAATTCATTCGGTGGCTGGTAAACTTGGGAAGCATAAAGGATTGATTAGTATGCGTCCGTTTCGATCCCCTCATCATACCATATCGGATGTGGCCTTGGTAGGTGGAGGGGGAAACCCTCAACCCGGAGAAATTTCGCTGGCTCATAATGGCGTTTTGTTTTTAGATGAACTACCGGAATTTAAACGAGCTGTGCTGGAAGTGCTTCGTCAACCATTGGAGGATCGAGTGGTAACGATTTCCCGTGCAAAAGCATCTATAGAATATCCTGCTAATTTTATGATGGTAGCATCGATGAACCCATGCCCATGTGGAAATTATAATCATCCTGAAAAGGATTGTGTATGTGGCCCGGGTGTTGTACAGAAATACCTGAATAAAATAAGTGGTCCTTTGTTAGATAGAATTGATTTACACGTAGAAGTAACCCCGGTGCATTTTGATGAACTAACCGAAAAGCGTATTGCTGAACCAAGTGAAAAAATACGAGAAAGAGTATTGATAGCGCGTGAAATTCAAACCGAAAGATTTAAGGAAACGGAGGGGATTTATAGCAATGCGATGATGACCAGCAAACAACTAGGAGAAATTTGTAACATCGATCAAGTGAGCACTCATTTGCTGAAAGCAGCCATGGAAAAATTGAAATTGTCGGCACGTGCTTATGATAGGATTTTAAAGGTTGCCAGAACCGTAGCCGATCTAAATGGAAGTGCTTCTATTAAACCAGAGCATGTAGCTGAGGCCATTACATTTAGAAGTTTAGACAGAGAGAACTGGGCGGGGTAGTTTTATTAATTAACTTCTAAGTTTTATTTAACTCCTTGTAATTTGGCACCTTTTTTGCTATTTTAGTGGCATCAAATAACTTAAGATTCGCTAATAATCCTAACCCAATAATACCTTACTGTAAATGAAATCAAGGTTTTCCCTTTTTATTGTTTCTTTCCTCATGCTTTTTCAGGCTGGAAAGATTTTCTCTCAGTCTTTTTATGAATTAAAATTTACCGACAAAGCCGGAAATGCTTATACCGGTTTTATGGTATATGTAAGTGAATCGGAAAGTTATGTTCGGATGGCCTATTATAACAATTCGGAATATAGGGTTGTAAATATGGACTATACGGCCAAAACAGGAATGTTGGACGATGGTACCCATTATTTTGTGATGTATGGAGCCAATCCAACCTATATTACTGATTATAACCGAGGTGAAAGTTATAATCCAGATACATATGTTTGGTTATGGAGCGATGCGCAGGATTATGGATTGCCCTACGTAACCGATGATCCCAATTTTGCAGAAGAAAACTTTAAGCAGGTAGATGCTTATACCGAATTAGATCCACATAATTTTACAAGAGAATATTTAAATCAGTTTTATTCGACCAACGAACCTGATTTTATTGCCTTATTAAATATGGTGGATGATAGCTATAACAGCTATACCAATAATGATGTTAATTATAATGACGATAATTATAATAATCAAAACACCAATTACAATCAATCTAATAACAACAGTACCAACGGAGGTGCTGTAACCATGCATCTAATCATTGCTGCCAATACGGAGATTCCGGATATTGGGGCCAGTTGTGAAATGGATAAAAAAAGAATGATTACCGAAATGGAAAGCGTAACGGATGCACTAGGTATTACTTTAAAAAAATATATTGTAGATGGTAAAAACTTAACCAAATCGCAAGTAGAAAATACCCTCTATTCTGTATCTCCGGGTTCAAATGATATCGTTATTTATTTTTATACCGGACATGGTTTTAGATGGTCCAATCAAACGGATCAATATTCTAACATGGATTTTCGATACAATCCATATACCCAAATTAGCACCGAAACATGTATGACCCTCTCGGAGGTGAATAATATTATTGCCAATAAAGGGGCACGTTTAACCATTTCGTTAGCGGACTGTTGTAATTCGGATATAGGCGCTAATGCCAGGTCTTCCGAAAGGTTTCTTACTTCCCGATCTGATCCTAATTATGATGAGAAAAAATTAGCTCGATTATTTTTTAATGCCAAAGGAAATGTAATTTCTTGTGCAGCAAGTCCGGGAGAAGTATCATGGTGTAATGAATCGGATGGAGGTTTTTTTATGTTTAGTTTTTTCCAGGCTTTTCATGAAGAAGTAGGTTATTTAAGTGATGAAGCCACCTGGGATGATATTCTGAACAATACCAAAAAATATGCAGCCTATAAAACTTCCCCCAGCGGATGTAATGGTTGCACTGCTCAAAATGCTGTGAAAAATGTTAAAGTAACCTATAATTAATTTACTGTGAAAAGTATTTCATCTTTTATCATTCTGCTTGCAATAGCAGGAACCCTTAATGCAAAAAATATGCATAAAGTATTTGGTAGCAGCGATCAAATTATTAAAGGTGCATCAAAGGTAATCATTTATAAAATTGAACAATTTCCTATCATGTCTGTTGAACAACAGCAGGGTAAAAATTATATATATGATTATCCGGTAACTCAAACCATAACACTAAAAAGGAAAGCTGCCAAGGGTATTATTGAAGCTACATTGGATACTAACCAATATTTATTTGGAATAGCCAAGAAATGCGCATTCTTGGGGAAGTATGCTTTGGAATTTCGAAAAGGAACTAAATCCCTCACCATTATATTAAGCAGCAATCCATGCGATAAGGCCATTATTTTTTGTCCGGGTTCAGTAATTGATAAAACACATATTGATTTGGTTGATTTGGGAAAAATTATTGCGGGAATTGAATTTGCTTTGAATCCACAGGTAATCATTACCAAATAACATGTACTGGTTAAAATAAAATTTAATTATCGGCTGGAATGCTACCTTCTGGTAATTAAATACATCTCATTAATAATATATATTGAACTTATGAATAAATTATTTTTTTTAACCATATCCTGCTTCTTTTGCTTGATGGTTTCCTTAAAAGCACAAACGGTTGCAGAGGCCAGCACCACTACCTTAGGTTTGGAATTGTATAATGCGCATAAGTATAAAGAATCTATTGTGGAATTCAATAAATCTATCAAAGCGGATCCTAAGGATGGTAAAGCTTTTTATTATCGTGGCTTGGCAAAAATGCATGAATCGCAAAATGGGTTTTGCAAGGATTTAGAAGAATCCGTTACGTTGGGTTATTCAACAAGCGCTGATATTTATTATTATGGATGTGATACCCACAAGAAGTAAATAGAAAAATTACTTCTTGTTAGCAGAGTATAAGTTATACCTAATTCCTAAAAAACCTCTTACGCCTTGATTTGAGGCAAACACATAAGAGGGATCAAAGCTAAGAGCTTGTGGATTATTGGGAGTGGCTACCACTTGGCCGTTGGCATCAAA
>JBEIQI010000180.1:0-6453 GCA_040376605.1 Flavobacteriales bacterium
AAGAAAAACACCAATCCCAAAACCAACAAAAAATATAATATCTACACGGATGGTTTAAAAATTTATACAACCATCGACTCAAGAATTCAGAAGCATGCGGAGCAAGCAGTAACAGAGTTTATGCCCCAATTGCAGGCTCAATTTTTTAAAGGAAAAAAAGGAAAAAAAAATGCACCTTTTCCATCCGACATGAAACAGTCGGAAGTGGAGAAGTTAATTATGCAAGGGGTTCGAAACTCAGATGGATATAAAGCACAAAAGGAGCAAGGGTTTTCGGAAAAGGAAATTATGGAAACCTTTAGAACTCCAAGAAAAATGACCATTTTTACCTGGAAAGGTCCTCGAGATACCACGATGACTCCATGGGATTCGGTGGTTTACCATAAATTCTTTTTGATGAATGGTTTGATGTGTATGAACCCTCATAATGGTGAAATAAAAGCGTGGGTGGGAGGGATTAATTATAGTTATTTTAAATACGATCACGTAAGGGCTGGTAAGATTGATAAAGAGTCGGGAAAGGTTATTCCAGGAGGTGGCCGTCAGGTAGGCTCAACCTTTAAACCCTTTGTTTACGCCCTGGCCATGAGAGAAGGCCGTTCTCCATGTGAAGAAGTTCCAAACGTGCAGGTTTGCATTGATGATTGGTGTCCAGACAATTCCGATAAACTTCCTGTTAATGAAATGGTTTCTTTAAAGAAGGCATTGGCCAATTCTGCCAATTATATTTCAGCTTATCTTATCAAACAGTATGGGGCACCGGCTGTTATTAAACTGGCAAAAGAAATGGGAATTACAGCACCCCTTGAGCCCAACCCTTCGATTTGTTTGGGAACTCCAGACATTTCAGTTTTTGAAATGGTTTCGGCTTTTAGCACCTTCTTTAATAAAGGAATTTATAACCAGCCTATTTTTTTAACTAGAATAGAGGATTCAAATGGAAACATTTTGGCAGAATTCACCAACGAAAGTCATGAGGTGTTAAGCGAAGAAACCGCCTTTTTAATGGTTGAGTTAATGAAAGGGGTAATTGAAGAAGGCACGGCCAGCAGCCTAAAAACAAAATATAAATTTGTTGAACCAGTGGCCGGGAAAACAGGAACCACTCAAAATGTTTCGGATGGATGGTTCATTGCGGGAACTCCCGACTTGGTTTGTGGGGTTTGGACCGGTGCTGAAGACAGAACCGTAAGAGGAAGTGGCTCCGGAGCTACTTTGGCAATGCCTGTTTGGGGTCTTTTTATGCGAAAGGTATACGATGATAGGTCTATTAGAATTAACCGGGGAGATTTTGATGTGCCATCGAATACAACCATAAACCTTGACTGTAATGCTAATGTTATGGATGCGCCCGAAAACTATGAAAATTAAAGATGGAAATCTATCTTTGATGATTCAATTAAGATCTTAATACTCATTTACCTGTGGGCAAAATTTTAAAAAGCAGATTATTCAGAAATTTTAGATGGGTTTGGTGGCTGCTTTTGTCCCCATTCTTGATGTTGTTAATCCTTATATTGCTTGCATCTACTGGGGCTTTGGGAGAAATGCCCGATTTTAAGGAATTAGAAGATCCGCAAAGAAACTTAGCATCCATTGTTTATTCTTCGGATGGAAAAGTGATGGGCAAGTATTATGTTGAAAATAGAGTTGCGGTAGAATATGAGGACATTTCTCCCAATGTAATCAATGCCTTAATAGCCACTGAAGATGTTCGATTTGAAAAACATTCGGGGATAGATGGTAAAAGGCTTGTTGGAGCAATTATGAAGGGAGGACGTGATGGAGGAGCCAGCACGATTACTCAACAGTTGGCAAAGTTGTTGTTTCATAAAAAGCCTAAGAACAAGTTCCTGCGTCTAGTTCAAAAGGTAAAGGAATGGGTAATTGCCCTTCAACTGGAAAGAAGTTATACCAAGAAGGAAATTCTTACCATGTATTTAAACCAGGCCGATTTTGGACATAATATTTATGGAATCAATTCGGCCTCCAAAATATACTTCGATAAAGCACCTAAGGATTTGACGGTTCCAGAATCAGCTCTTTTAGTAGGTTTGCTGAAAGCCCCAACAAAATATAGTCCTATTACTAATTTAAAGAAAAACAAGCCAGAGGTAACCATTAACCGAAGAAATACGGTACTAAATCAAATGGCGAAATATGGAAAAATTTCAGGAGCCGATTGCGAAAAATTTAAAAAGGAGCCTGTGATTGTTAGCATGGAAGATCTGCAAAAAAGGATTTCTAAAAACGCCTATGGTCACGGAGATAATGCTCAGTATTTTATGGAGGAGTTGAAGAAGGATGTGGAAGCGTGGTGTATGAACAATGTTAACCCTAGAACTAAAAAACACTATAACCTTTATACCGATGGCTTGAGAATTTATACCACCATTGATTCTAGAATACAGGCCTATGCCGAAGCTGCGGTAAATGAGTATATGCCTAAACTTCAGGCTTTGTTTTTTAAAACCAAAAAGGGTAAAAAGAATGCCCCATTTGCTTCCAATATGAAACCAGAGGAGGTTGAAAAGATTATTATGCAAGGGGTTAAAAGCTCAGATGGGTACAAGGCTCTCAAGAATGAAGGGGTTTCCGAAGCAGATATCATGAAGGTTTTTAAAACACCAAAACCAATGACCGTATTTGCTTGGAATGGTTTAAAAGATACTGTAATGACCCCATGGGATTCGGTTGTATATCATAAGTCATTTTTGATGAACGGTTTGATGTGCATGGATCCGCATACTGGTGAAATTAAGGCTTGGTCGGGAGGAGTTAATTTTGAGTATTTTAAATACGACCACGTTAGGGCCGGCAAGTATGATAAAAAATCAAAAACGATTGTACCGGGAGGAGGCCGACAAGTAGGATCAACCTTTAAGCCATTTGTTTATGCAATGGCGATGAGGGAGGGGAGGTCCCCTTGCGAGGAAGTTCCCAACGTTAAGGTTTGTATAGAAAGTGCATGGAGTAGATGGTGTCCGGATAATTCAGGAGGTCCTCCAGAAGGAGCCATGATATCATTAAAAGTGGCCCTTGCGAACTCTGTAAATTATATTTCCGCCTATTTAATGAAGCAATATGGAGCACCTGCAGTTGTGAAACTGGTAAGGGAACTAGGAGTAACCGCCCCGCTTGACCCTAATCCGTCCATTTGCTTAGGAACCCCAGATATTTCCGTGTTTGAAATGGTAGGAGCCTTTAGTACATTTTTTAATAAAGGGATTTATAACAAGCCCATTTTTTTAACGCGAATTGAGGATAAAAATGGAAATACGTTGGCTGAATTTACCAGTGAAAGTCGTGAAGTGTTAAATGAGGAGTCGTCTTTCTTAATGACAGAATTACTTAAGGGGGTTGTTCTTCAAGGAACAGCCGGAAGACTAAGAAGCACCTATAAATTCAAAGAGCCTGTTGCGGGGAAAACAGGAACAACCCAAAGCAACTCGGATGGTTGGTTTATTGGAGCAACTCCGGATTTGGTTTGTGGGGTTTGGACTGGCGCTGATGACCGAACCGTACGCTTTGTTAGCACCGGCTATGGCCAGGGGGCAAATATGGCGTTACCGATATGGGGTTTGTTTATGCGAAAGGTATATGATGATCCTACGATAAACCTAAATAGGGGGGATTTTGATAAACCAACAACCCCTCCAACGATTGAACTCAATTGTGGTGATTATAAGAAGGAGCTCAACGAAGACAACTCGTATAACAATATTATTTTTGATAACGACTGATGAATAAAGTAGTAAAAGATGCAGATGAAGCCATTAATGGCATAGAAGACAATATGACTATTATGCTGGGAGGGTTTGGCTTATGCGGAATACCCGAAAACTGTATCTCGGCCTTGGTTAAAAAGGGTATTAAGGGGTTAACTTGTATTTCTAATAATGCCGGAGTGGACGATTTTGGCATTGGCTTAATGCTTCAAAAAAAACTAGTAAAAAAGATGGTTTCCTCCTATGTTGGTGAGAATGCTGAATTTGAAAGACAGCTACTGTCTGGAGAACTCGAAGTGGAGCTTATCCCACAAGGGACTCTTGCAACTCGCTGTATGGCCTCTGGATATGGAATGCCGGCTATTTTTACTCCAGCAGGCGTAGGCACAGAGGTTGCAATAGGCAAAGAGTCCCGTGTTTTTAATGGTAAAACCTATTTAATGGAATATGCATTTGATGCTGACTTTGCTATTGTGAAGGCATGGAAAGGAGATGCTATGGGAAATTTAATCTTTAGAAGTACTTCACGCAACTTTAATCCGTTAATGGCTATGGCGGGAAAGATAACCATTGCGGAAGTGGAAGAGCTGGTTCCTGTTGGAACTTTAGATCCGGACCATATTCATACCCCAGGTATTTATGTGCACCGAATTTTTGAAGGAAAAAACTATGAAAAAAGAATAGAACAAAGAACGGTAAAGCCTCGTGCATAGAAGTGCTTATTAAAATCTACCCCATGCTTAAAAACAAAACACTATATATACTTTTTTTTCTGCTGATTGGAATATCTAATGTGGAGGCAATCCACTTATTAGAGACCCCAAAAACGCCCAAGTTGTCGATAATCAGTGGTTCATTAAACATAAATGGAATGAGCTTTAATCAGCCTTGGAAAATTAACCCCTTCCTTACCGCA
Organism: Flavobacteriales bacterium; assembly: GCA_040376605.1. GTDB lineage: Bacteria > Bacteroidota > Bacteroidia > CAIKAF01 > CAIKAF01 > JANWKQ01. Next base: position 4,645 of record JBEIQI010000180.1, read on the forward strand.
GTTGGTGGAAAATATAAAACAAAGAAACTTTTTCATAAGGTGTATACTTTCGATGATCTGGGAATCCATGTCTATGAGTATCCTAAATTAGAGGAAGCCAATGAAATACAGGTTTCCTTCGTAAAGCAAAAAATGAAGTTTGCTCCAGAGAAAACATTTCAAGGTAGTTTTAGAATAGAAAAGATGACAATTACCCGAAAAACCCCTATTCAAAAGGTTATTAAAGGATTGCCAGGGTACAAGTTCACCAAAAGTAGTTCTTCAAACTCCTATAGGGGCGAATATAAAGGAGTTTACATCTATTTGAACTATTCTTTGAACTATCAAATTGACTTTATCTCCTTTGGAATGGCGGGTAGAACTTAAAAAATTAGACTAGTCTAATTTTTAAATCCATAATGTTGTTAAAATGCGAGTTTAATTTGTTTATCGTAGATTTTTTAGGTTGAGTTTCTGTTATCATTCAAAAAAAATCATAATATTCTGTTTTTAAGTAACGATTATGTAATTACTTTCGCGGCAAACAGCCATTTATGTCGAAAATTACTGCTCGTAATGCCCATCGGACTCTTGCATACTTTTATGTGGGCCTTATTATTTCCTTTGCTATATCAGGAATATTTCTCAACCATCGACGGGACTTTTCTCCCAGTAGTTATATTAGTTCAGTCAAAGAGTTTTCCATCCAGCCAATCAATGCGGATATGGTAAATGATGCCTTTATTGAGAATTTAAAAAAGGAGCAGGGGATCAATGATAAATTGAGAAGATACAGAGTAGAAAAGGATGTTTTGAAAATTTCCTTTGAGCAGAATGATGTTGAAGTTGATCTAGCCTCAGGTAAAGGGGCAATTGAAACCTATAAAACAAGGCCATTGCTGGGCCAGATGACCCAATTGCATCAGGATACAAGTAATTGGTGGATTTATTATTCGGATCTTTTCGGATTGTCGATGGCCATTATAGCCATTACCGGGATGTTTATACAAAAAGGAAAAAATAGTTTCAAAAAACGAGGTTGGATATTGGCACTCATTGGAATTATTTTCCCTCTGATTTTTCTTCTGTTTCTGGGTTAATTGCGTTTTGTTTTTCCCAGCTATTATCTTCATCAAACAATGGCTTGTCCTTGATTTTTGAGATGATATAATAAAATATGATGTAGGTTATAATGGCGGCAAGCCAACCAATGACAAGTGATCCCAAGGAATGGTGAAAAATAAGCTGCCCAATTACATTTCCAGTAATCCGGCTCCCAATCCATAAGAAACTCGCTAAAACCATAAAAAGAATATTGGAAAACCCCTTATCGTGCGCTTCAGACCCCAGCCTTCTTGCTAGCATGCCTACGATAATAATTTCTAGAATAATAATGAGCATAAGATGGTATTGGGTTAATTATCTTCAAATATGCTAAAAATTAGGATCATTCCTTTATAAAATGATTAAGCAATTGGCAGGTCATTATGAACCTTATGAAATCAATTGCATGACAGCCCATAAACTGCTAATTGAAACCAATACCCATAGAATGAAGGCTTGAAGCATGGGTTTAAATCCAACAGTTTTAATATCTTCTCGGGTTAAGCTGGATCCAATTAAAAACAAGGTTAATATCAAGCCATTTTTGGCAACAGATTTAATTCCTTGATATACCACCTCTCCTTGAGGAATTATGGTGTTGATAAGGGCCGCAATTATAAAAAACAAAATGAACCAAGGAATGGAGATCTTTTTCTTTCCCTGCTTATTTGTGATCGACAAAAAAAGTGCAATAGGAATAATCCAAAGCGCCCGGGTTAATTTAAT
>JBEIQI010000351.1:0-2273 GCA_040376605.1 Flavobacteriales bacterium
CGAGCCACTTCTTCAGCCGTTAATCCCATTCCCCAATAATAAGAAGGATGATCCTTTGCCAATTTTGAATCAGGTACTATTCTCCATCCACCAAACGGAATACTATCCATAAATTCGGCACCACCGGCGATGATACAATCAGCCATTCCACTTTGAATTTTTGCATTCGCGATTGCAATCGTTTCTAATCCGGAAGCACAATATCTATTAACAGTTACACCCGGAACCGTTTCAACATCCAATCCCATTAGCGAGATCATACGTCCCATATTTAAACCTTGTTCAGCTTCAGGTGTTGCATTACCAACGATCACATCATCAATTCTTGAGGATTCTAATTGAGGCAATTGAGCCAATAAATGTTTAATTACATCAGCACCTACCACATCAGGTCGTGTTAAACGTAGTTTGCCTCTTGGGGCCTTTGATACTGCTGTTCTGTATGCTGCTACTATGTACGCTGTTTTCATATTTTAAGTATTAAGTAAAAAGTATTAAGTAAAAAGTATTAAGTAAAAAGTATCAAGTATTAAGACTTTCTTTTATTGTTGATCTAAGTTTATATAACATTCTTTGAAGTTCGGTTGTAGAAAGGATCAAATCATCATGCATTTCCTTATTTATGAATTCAAAAGATTGAGCAAGCATAATTTGCGTTTCTAATTCATAGGCTGATCCTGTAGCAATACTTAAAAACTGAACAAATTCTTTTTGGGAACTTCTTCCAGCACCTTCTGCAATATTAGAAGGAATGGAAACTGCACATTTGTTCATTTGACTAACCAATCCATACTTTTCCGAAGAAGGAAACAAAGCAGTCACATGAAACACCTTCTTGGCATTCTCCATGGCTTTTTGCCAAACTTTCAATTCTTTATAATTATGCATTGTCTTCTTACTAAATACTTGCTACTTAATACCGACCTTAGTTACGTAAAGGCTTCCCATTCTTCAGCATGAACTGGATTCTCTCTAAGGTTTTCTTTTGACCCAATAAACTTAAGAAAGCTTCTCTTTCTAAATCCAATAAATATTGCTCACTTACCATCGTTCTTTCGGATAAGTCACCACCACATAAAACATAACCTAATTTTTCTGATATCAATTGATCATGTTCCGAAATATAATGGCCTGATTTCATGCTATTAGCTCCTGCATAAACAATTCCCATTCCTTCTCTACCCATCACCATAATATCCTTACGCATGATGGGCTGAGTATAACCGGCATCCGCTAATTCTAGAGCCTTCTTTTTGGCCTCAGCAATCTGACGATTGCGGCTAACTACAATTTTATCTTTTCCTTTTTGAAGAATACCTAAATCAAAAGCTTCCCAACCACTTGTGGCAACTTTGGCCATACCTATGGTTAAAAATTTCTCTCTTAATAAATTGATTCTAATATCACCTTCATTTAATTCATCAGAAAAACGAACGGCGAATTCTTTGGTACCACCACCCCCAGGAATCACTCCAACACCTACTTCAACCAATCCAATATAAGTTTCAGAAGAGGCTACTACGGCATCTGCGTGTAAACACATTTCGCAACCACCACCCAACGTTAATCCATGAGGAGCTACCACCACTGGTATAGATGAATAGCGAAGACGCATGGTCATATTCTGAAATGCACGAATCGCATAATTTAATTCATCGTATTCCTGCTCGATAGCCAACATTAAAATCATAGCAATATTTGCCCCTGCTGAGAAATTATCTCCTTCGTTGGCAATAACCAATCCTTTCCATCCATCTTTTTCGGCTATATCAATGGCCTTATGAACACCGGCAATAATTTCGGAGCCAATAGAATTCATTTTGGTATGAAATTCTAAATTTAAAATACCATCGCCAATATCAATTAAACTAGTTCCGGCATTGCCCCATATTTTTTTATCCGCCTTAATGTTTTGAAGTATAATAAAGTTATCCTGACCAGGAATTGGTAAATAGGACTTAGAAGCCACATCATAGTATAATTTTTTACCCCCTTCAACCTTATAGAAAGATTTATTTCCAGCAGCAATCATATCATAAATCCACTGTGCCGGCTTACTTCCATTTTCTTCCATTCCTTTAACAGCTCTTTCTAAACCAACAGCATCCCACACTTTAAATGGACCCATTGCCCATCCAAATCCTGCACTCATGGCATCATCAACCCGATATACCTCGTCGCTAATTTCAGGAATCCGATTAGAAACATATTGAAATAACGTATAGAAATATTTACGATAAAAATTTCCGGCAGCATCTTTACCTGCTAATAAA
>JBEIQI010000192.1:0-6180 GCA_040376605.1 Flavobacteriales bacterium
AGTCAAAAATATTTTCCTTGTACATGGTGATATCGATGCTCAACATGCTTTTAGCGATAGATTAAGAGAAGTGGGTTATCAAAATATTGAAATTCCTGCATTAGGCTCCGAAATTCATTTATCGTAATGACGAGTATAAGAGCAATACAGACGTTAGTTAAAAAAGAATTCATGATGGAATTTAGGAACAAGATTTCCATTAGTTCTATGCTACTGTATGTTATTTCTACCATTTTTATTTGTTACCAATCCTTTAAGGAGGTAAGTGAAATACCGGTTTGGAATGCTTTGCTTTGGATTATCATTTTGTTTTCTGCCGTTAATGCTGTTAATAAAAGTTTTTATGCTGAGAACAAAGGACAACAGATGTTTTTTTATTTACTTACTTCTCCTCAAAATATCATTATCTCCAAAATTCTATATAATGTAATCCTCATTAATTGCCTAACTCTTATTACTTATATCATTTATAGTATTATGCTTGGAAATCCTGGAAATTTCCCCTTACAATTATGGATCATTCTAGTGCTGGGGGCTACAGGTATAGCTAGTATTCTTACGTTGGTAAGTGCCATTGCGGCAAAAACCAATAATAACCTGGGATTAACAAGCATTTTAGCATTTCCGGTTATGGTTCCGCTAATTATGACGGTCATCAAAGCAGGTAAAAATGCTGCAGATTTGCTTTCATTCTCTGTTAATCTCAAATATATCGCTGTTTTGGGAGGATTGGATATCCTGATTATTGGACTTTCTTTTATATTATTTCCTTACCTTTGGCGAGAATAAATCAAGTGAAGAAATGATTAAGCATTGGTGGAAAATTCTCATTTGCCTTCTTATGCCAATATTGTTGTATCTGGCATGGATGAGTCCGGTTTCTACTCAAACGGTACTTCATGAAAGTATTCGAAATTTATACTTCCATGTAACCATGTGGTTGAGCATGTTTATTTTATTTACTATTTCAGTAGTTAATTCGATAATGTACCTTCGCAAGGGGGATATTAAATATGATATAAGAGCCACCATGTCAGTTCAAGTGGGGATGGTTTATGGAACCGTTGGAATCTTTACAGGAATGGTATGGGCAAACAATACATGGGGAGCACCATGGGTAAACGACCCCCAACTTAATTCAGCAGCAATAACCATGGTAGCGTATTTGGCCTATTTAATATTGCATAATTCTATTAGCGGAGAACAAAAAAAAGGCAGAGTAGCTGCGGTTTACAATGTTTTTGCTTTCGTTTTAATGTTTGTATTATTGGGTGTCTACCCTCGTTTAAATGAGTCTTTACATCCAGGAAAAGGTGATAATCCGGGCTTCGGAAACTATAAGGATATTTCCGGTGTAATGCGATATATTTTTTACGGATCCATCCTTGTTTGGACCCTGGTTGGGGTTTGGATGTATTCTATAAAATGCCGAATGAAAAGAATAGAAAATTCATTAAAAGAATTAGAATGAAAAAAATTATCTCATCCCTGTTAATATTTTTCCCTGCATTGATTTGGTCTCAGCCAGGTAGATCTAATCTTGATACTACTAAATCAAATGCATTAACGGAGTTAGTGTGGGCTAATAAAGCATTCCGTGTTGGGGATACCGTTGTTAACTTAAACGCATTAAACAATGGGATTAAATCTTACCAAATTTCAGAAGAAAGTAAAAAGGTAATTACCAATAATGGTTTAGCTATTAATGACGGAGCTGTGTTGGTTTTAGTTGAAGATAGTTTATTGAAAAAAGACTTTTCTTTCGATATCAAAACGTTCGCTAGTGATAATGAATGGTATGAGAATACCGTTAAGCTAAAGGTACGTAACAACGATATTCGACTTATCAATATTACCTCGGATAAAATTGAAATGGCCACTGGATTCCGCAAAGACGGAAAGATTTATGTGGTAGTAACCGTATCTATGATTTTATTTTTTACGGTGATATTCTATTTAATCTATTTAGAAAGAAAGACAAAAAGATTAGAAAAGGATTTAAAAGGGAAATAAAGGGTTATAATCATTTCTTTAATCCTCTCTACCCTCTTTTCCGTCAATGAATCAGAAATTATTGTGGTTTATTATGGTTATACCGCACCTCTCCCGAATAATTGTCGTAATCACCAGCATTCAACTTAATCATGATGCCTAAAGAATTCATTGATTTTACTTCCATCTTGCAAAAAAAAGCAGTGTAGTGTACAGGACTTTTATAAATGACTGAAAATGGTTGAGCACCTAATCCTTCCGATGTAGCCATTAAACTAAAATTTCCTTGTTCATGCCATAATTTCGGAGTAGAAAGTCGATCAAAATGTATTTGACGAGGTTTATAGGAGATTAATATGGTTTGTGCATTTATGCTCGCCATGGAAAACATGATACTCATAAAACCAACAAGGATTAATCTCCATTTCATAAATTAAATATACGGAATTTTCGTTAATTTCTATTCAGCCTCGCTATCCGATGACTTTTCCATTTTAAATGAAAAATTTCGTTGGCTGATATAGCTAAATACGGCCACAATGATGGTGGTTACGATTTTGGCAAGGGTAGGATAAAAATGTAATACTTCAACAAACAACTTTAAAAAGAAATAATTCATACTTAGCATCAACGCCACCAAAACCACATAGCGAAAAAGCTGAATACGACCTTTTAACTGAGAATCGGGAAATACAATGTATTTGGATAAAGTAAAACCTAATGGGAAGGTAATTGAAAAACCGATTAAAAATGCCATAATATGCGGAGATATATTGAAGATCCCTAAAACCGAAATTTCATTTCCTCCCAACAGATAATGATAACTCACATAATAAAGAAAGATGTCCAAAAGAGTATTAGACCCGCCACAAGCCAGATATCTGAACGTGTGTTTGGGCAAAAAACGAGCAAAAGGTGGATAGAAAAAATCTACCACTAAAAGAATTAAATCCCGCACCTTTCGCAATAAAGCTTTTGCCATTTAGTGCAAAGATAAAAGTATTTTTAAAAGGGGTCAAAAACCCAATCATACCAACCAACAACCCATATAAATCGATGAATAGTTCATTAAACGGTAATCTATCATACAGATCATACCACTAAAAAAACAATTACTTTCGTGCCATGGCATTGTTAGAAGGATTTCTTATTGGATTAGCAACCATCGTTTTTTTTGGAGCCGTATTCTTTACGCTGTTAAATGCCACTTTACAGTTTGGATTTAAATCTGGGATTTGGGTAACCTTAGGGGTATTTGTGAGTGATATCATTGCATTAATACTTTGTTTTGTTGGTGCCGGACCCTATTTATCCAGCAATCAAGCTAAATTTTGGCTTGCCTTGGTGGGTGGAATAGCTATTTTATTAATGGGGGCTAAATATTTAATCAAGCCCATTAAAATAATGAATGAGCAGGTAGAATTTAAATCAACTCACTATTTAAATTTGTTCCTCAAGGGATTTGCCGTTAATTTTTTGAACCCCTTTACATTTATGTATTGGATTGGGGTGGTGGGATATAGTGAATCAAATTATACCCTATACTTTGATGTATACGGATTTATGATAGCTTGTATACTAGGTATTTTTGTTATTGATATATTAAAAGTAATTATGGCTAAAAAGATCAAAAATATCCTCAAGCCAAGATTTTTAGCCAATATATCCAAAATAAGCGGAATAATATTAATCTTAATTGGACTTCGTTTATTGTGGACTACCGTTTAATGAAACCTTATAATCTGCTTTAAATGGATATCGCAGTTCAAATTCACTAGGGGTAATCGTAGCAATAATTGGAGCTAACAATTTATTAGAAATACTGTTTCTATGCCTCAGATATAACTTCATATCCATAGGCTCAGCACCCAGGCAGCTTTTTATCTCTTCTGCAGTCCTTCCCAAATGAAGCTCCTTCACATTGCGAGCTATAGACTCCTGCACAAAATCGTATAACATTCGCTGATAGATAGCATATTCCACATTCAATTGGTAATTTAGGCCTACATAGTTGGCGTCAAAACTGTCGTCAGAAATATAAGCGGAACTAAATCCTACCATTTCATTATCTAAAAAATATCCTTTAAACAGAAAATTGTTTTGGAGATTCTTTTTCATTTCAACAAAAGCCGATACATTTAATATCCCAAACTTAAATTCGGCCCGTTCCACAACAGATTGATAAAGTTGGGCAATTTCATTGGTATAAATTTCAATTTCGTTTGCACTCAGATCCTTTACAATAAGGTCCTTGGATTTTTTAAATACACCTTTAGCTTTCGTTCGGAATTTTGTAGTCATACTATGCAAATAATCTTCCATGGATCGCCAATCGGAATGTATTTGAAGTACCATATTTACATCCACCTTAAAATCCTTAAATCCAGCAGATTTTAATACGTCACTATTTCTATACGACGAAGGCTCGAATTCCTTTAATAAGACCACTGATACAGGCTTATCCCCTTTCTCCATTTGTCGAAGTTGATATAACCCGTTTGATAAATTATTAAAAGCCTCTTCAGCGGTAATTTCAGAAGAATACGCAAAACCATTTTCACCACAAGAAAATACATTTCCGCAAACCATCATTTTCATATCCAGGGATTGTAATAACCTAGTTTTAATTTTATCTGCCACCTTGCAAAAAGCATCATGCTTTTTAAAATCTTCGTTATTAAAATCTAAAATCTGAACAGAGGCAATAGCAACAGGTTTGGAAGATGGATTATAAAAAATGACATATCTAAAATCCACTTGTTCCATCATAGATGTTTCAAGCGAAGATAGATAAGGGAGGGATAAATATATATTTTGGTCCCCTACAATTTGGGTCCAATCTTCAACTGGAATTTCAGCAACTGATTTAAAAAAATCAGGTCTAAATTCGTTATTATTACTTCTACATAAATTATACCAGCTCATTCCTCTTTACCCTTAACAAACATGATAACCAAACATCAATGGCCAATAATTAAACTCAAATTAGTCCTTCTTTAAAAAATCCTCTTTAGACTTTAATACTGGACCTGTTAAACCTGCCTTATTTACGGCGGAAGTATATTTACTTTCATGCTTAGACCTAAAATCGGCATATTTTTTCTTGGCTTCATCCATTCTTGATTCGATCAATTTTAAGTTATCCAACTGACTTGGTGAAGGCTTTCCATAATAAGAAGCTACAGTGCTAAATAAATCCCCCATATCCTCTCTTAATTGTGGTTCAGCAGCTCCAACATAATTATCTCCAGTAGTAACCACCAGCGTAGACTTTAATGCCTTTAAATCTAAAATCATCTTATCTGCAATTTTTTTAACCGCAGCGTTTTTGGAACCATTTTGTTCTGCATTGAGAATAATTTCATCGATTTCATAAACCATGAATGCCAATTCTTCGGTTAAATTGTAGAGTCTATTGGTAACATCTTGTTGTAGTTTTCTATCATCTAAAGAAAATAAAGAATTCGATTTATATTGAACTTCTATTTCTGTTTCAAACTTTTCCTTTCCTTTAGAAATAACAATTTTGTATTTACCCGCAGGAACTCTAGGTGAAGCCATCCCTCCGAATGAAAAAGTTTTTCCAGTAGCTACCTTTGGAGCTCTCATCACAAAATCCCATTCCACAATATTTATTCCTTTTTGCTTACCAGGATTTAAGCTATTAATCCATTTGCCATTCATATCATAAATGTCCATCGACATTTTACCAAAGGTATGTCGTTTAGATAAATAGTATTTTATTTGAGCACTGGAACTTTTATTATCTCCCACAAACTGGTTAGAACTACTGGTGCCACCAAAAGTACTCTCTTCGGGCATTACAAATGGTTTGGAATCAAAAAAGTAAACCTCCTTCGATAACATTTCCGGTTTTATTTGGCGCAAAGGACTAATATCATCAATAATGATAACCCCTCTACCATGTGTACCCATTACCAAATCATTGGTTTTAGGATGCATATCAATCCAATGAACTGCTACCGAAGGCATGTTATTATCGAATTTACTCCAATTGATACCGCCGTCAACCGTGATATATAGTCCCAATTCAGTTCCTAAAAACAAGAGATTTTCATTTTTATAATCTTCTTGAATATTGCGAACAAAACCAACTACATCTGAGGATATAATTGATTTCCACGTTTTCCCAAAATCAGTGGTTTTAAAAGCATAAGGCTTTGAATC
>JBEIQI010000077.1:0-11543 GCA_040376605.1 Flavobacteriales bacterium
AATAAAAAATTAAAACACGTCTCCATTTCTGTAGATCTTACTCAAACAGATCAGGAAGAATTAGAAGATCTTTTGGTTATCGCTTTTAATAAAGCATTAGAAAATGCCGAAAATGTATTTGATGCCGAAATGAAAACGGTAGCTATGGGTATGTTACCCGGAATGTAATTTTTTTTTCTGCTTCCTGCCTATTGCAATAATCCGCATGGCAAGTCTGTGTGTTTTTCAGTCTGGGCGCTTCGGCAGTTTAAATATTATTGCCAAATTAATTTGGAATAAAATACCCGGTCTTTAAATAATAATCTTATCATATAAAGACCAGGATTTAAGAAGCCTGGCTCAATTATACCTATTGGTTCTTCGGCCAACCAGTTTTTTTGATATATCATGGTTCCGTTAGCAGATAAAATTTCCAGTTGTATCCATTCATTTGCATAAGGAAGGCTGATGGAAAAATTTTGTTGTGCTGGATTCGGAAATACTTTTAAAGAAGGTAACTCAATATTTTCGGTTCCAATATAACCCACTTGAATATGAAAAGTATCGGCCACACAATTGAGCGGATCATGCACAATTAATAATGTATCCTGGATAAAACTTTGGGTGATGCTTTGTAAGGTATCTCCTGTATTTTCCCAATAATAATTCCCAATCCAACTAGCAGTTAATTGAATCGGGGTTGATGGAGGAGTTAACACTTCAATGGATTGATTAACATCCTTCATAATGGTAAAACGATCCTGAACTACTCCGGTATGAGATATAAATTCGGCATCCAAACGATTGTTATTTACTTTAAGGTACATCGATCCGCTATTGGCTGTATTAGAATAAAACATAGCATTATGTGGCCATGAAGCATTAACTGTAGTATGTTTACCAGCACTACCAGCTACTACATAAACGATACCCTTATTCACGGAATCACTGGTTTCCTTAAAGTACGGGCATGAATTATCGGATCCATCATATTTGGCGCTGGAGCTGCTTGTATGATGAACCAACGAATCGAATGTACTTTCCAAACCATAGTGGCCTTTCATTAGTTTTGATCGTTCGTATTGATGGCTATGACCACATAAGACCAAATCCACTTGATACTGTTCTAAAATTACCAACAGTTTAGAACGTATATCAACTAAATCATTTTCTACATCGGAGTTATGGCTGCCCATGGTATAAGGCGGATGGTGCCAATATACAATCGTCCATGGTAGATTATTATTTTCTAAGTCCTGTTTTAGCCATTGAGCTTGTTGACTAGTGGTATCGTACATTTTTTTATCGTCAACAGTGCCATAGGAGTCTAAACTTATGAAGTGAACATTTCCTATGTTATAGCTATAATACGATTCGGTTCCAGAAGCTACACCTCCTGCTTCACCGGCTGTAGGAACTGTGAAAATCTTATTATAGGGCCTATTTGGGCTGTCTAAATCATTGTTGGTATAATAATCATGATTTCCAGGAGCAGGCCAAATACAAGTTTGTGAAAGGAATCGATAGTTTTTGTAAACATTAAAAAAATTAGTTTGGTATTCCACATCAAATCCATTCATATAAGCGTTGTCACCCAACAGCAACCAGGCATCCATATATTTGTTATTGACATGGTTAATAAAGGCATCTGCTGTCCATTTTTGTTCCAAATATCCAGTTCCACAATCACCCGTTATCCAGATGTCAATTTCGTAAGGTGATCCCATTATTCCATTGGTAAAAAAATATTGAGCACTATCCTGCAACGTTGTATAGTTAGATGAACCAATGGTATAATAATACTTAGTAGCTGGGTTAAGTCCAGTAAGGATTACTTCGTGATCAAATGAAATAGCGGCATCTAAAACAGAATCAGTGTAGTTATTAAAAATGGTTCCAAATTTAACCTGACTGCTTGAGGGGATTTGTGTTCTCCATTTTATTGTTACCTGATTTTCTGTAAGCTTTTGTATATAAGGACCTCGAGTACAAATTGGCGCCACATTGGCAAGTCCATTTAGGGTGCAATCAAAACTCAAATCGCCTCCTAAAGCCTCATATTGATGAACCTCTGCGGCCAACAGATTATTTCCATTATGAAAATATTGGGCAGGTATATATAAATTGATCCAACTATTGCCGTCATCCAAACAAGGACCTGCTGCCAAATTATAATATGAAGGATTTACATAACTTATATTATCCCGATACACTTCTACTCCATTAATATATAGAAGGATGGCATCATCCCTTTTGAAACCAACGATATATCCTGCAGGATACAATGAGGTGTCTGCAATAAAAATATTCTTTCGAAAATAGTAGGTAGGATAATTGGCAGTAATAGATCCCGGCATTACCAACGTATGTTCATCCCCATCTCCATAACCCAATTCAGCGGTATCAGTAAGCCACCATAGGTCGTCATATCCCGAACCTGTCCATGTTGCCGGAAGTGGCCCACCCGAAGTATATTGCCACACGCTTCCTGGAAAGAATATGGGCGTTTGACCTGTGCTATAAATACAGGTGATAAATGAAAATATAACTAAGACTAAAATTTTCAACGGATGGGAATCATTATCAAATATAAGAAACCCTGATCAATTATCCTTTTTTCTTGTAGTTCTTTTCGTACAAGGCAATCCAATCCTTTACAGACATTTTACTAACCAACTCACCAATAAGTTTAAAAGGGATATCCTCTGCTTTTTTAAAACGGATACAGCTTTTCCCCATATCCAATTTTTTGGTAGAATGTTTAGGAAATTCTGTAGTAAACCATTTTAATAAAGCAGGGTCTGCATAAATACCCATGTGGTAAATATTAATGGAGTTCTTTTGAGAAGCCATGGCTAAAAAGGGGAGAGGTAATTTAGGATCGCAATGGTAACCATCAGGGTAAAGCGCATGTGGAACCACATATCCAATCATTCCATAATTCATTTCTTCATGAAATCCTTTGGGTATATTTTTGTTGATTACCTTCCGCAGCTCTTCCATGGTTTTTTGTCTCTCTTCAGGTAAATCAGCAATGTACTGATCAATTGTATCGGCTTTTCCAGGCATATAAATAATATTTAATCATTTCGAAGATACATGAATTTCATAAAAAAGCCCCGATCATTTTCATCATCGGGGCTATCTGTAAAATAGATGTTTTATTTATTCTTTGATAATTCGGAGCGTTGCTTTTTCTCCATTAGAGCTTGTAATTTTTACGAAATACAAACCACTGGCTCCTTCAATTCCCAGCACAGCCTGATTGGTATTGCTGAATTTACGGGTTTGAATTACCTGACCAACATTGTTGGTTAATTCAATCATTACCTCATCATATGTATTTCCAAGGTTAACGGTAAATGCCCCTTTAGACGGGTTTGGATAAAGCTGTACCAAGTTTGCCAAGCTATTTTGGTTTAGACCTAAACCGACAACTACAAAACATGCAGAAGTATCTGTGCAGGAGTTTTCGGTAACAATTACTGCGTAACTTCCGTGCCTATTACTGTTCCATTACAAATGTTGGAGCCTCCTTGAGTTAATCCACCCATTAGATTAGCCGCAGCTGTTCCGGCAGGTGGAGCGGATGCATAATTAGGAACGGTTGTGCCGGTTCCATCAATTGTTTTACGAATTTAGCTTACTGCTTGATTTAGTGCAGCTTGTAGCATGGTCAGGGCCTTGTCGATGGTCTCTTTTTTGGTTCTAAAGGAGAGGATGGCCATTCTTATCACAAATTTTCCATTGATCACAGTTGAACTTAAAAACACGCTTCCATCTTGATGAATCAATTCCATCAATTTTTTATTGAATTGGTTGTCATCCATTCCTTCATTAGAATACCAGAAATAACTTACGGATAAATCGGGTTCGGGACCAATTTGAAAACCTAACCGTTTTACTTGTTCTCTAAAATATTGGGTAAGGAGTAATTTTTCTTCTAAACATGCAATAAAGGGTTCGATTCCATAAAGCTGCAATGGCAACCACATTCGCAATCCTCTAAAATGTTTGGTGAGTTCAGGTGAAACATCTGCCGGGTTAACGAGTAAATTTTCATTAATTGCATCCTGCATATAATTGGCTGTATAATGATGCGAATGAAAAACAACTTCCTTGTTTTTTACTAGCACCGCTCCGGTTCCATAAGGCAAAAACAAACCTTTATGCGGATCTATCACCAGGGAGTCGGCCATTTCTATTCCGATAAATAATTCTTTTTTGGTTTCGGTTAGGATAAAAAATCCACCATACGCTGCATCAATATGGTACCAAACATTTTGCTGTTGTGCTATTTCACCAATGGTTTGTAAGGGATCTATAGCACCAGTATCAGTGGTACCTGCCGAGGCTATAATCATAAATGGATTGAGTCCATTCTTTTTATCGTCTTGAATAGTTATGCTTAATAATTTAGGATCTATTCTAAAATGCTCATCCAAGGCCAAGGTTCTAATGATCACGTCCTCTAACCCAATAATGCGCAAAGCCTTATGGATACAATGATGAACTTGAGGACTTAAGTAAACGACTGATCGGCTAATTTTCTCCCCTTTAATCCCATGGGAGTCTCGGGCAGCCGTTAGCGCAATTAAGTTAGCAATTGACCCTCCTGAGGTAAGATTCCCAACAGATGTATCAGGGAAATGGAAAAGTTTTTTTAACCATTGAATTACTTCATTTTCTATGGTAACCGCACCGGGAGAGGCAAAATACATGCCTGCATATTCGTTGGTAATATCTGCCAAATAATCAGCCAGGGCCGAGGCGTAAATTCCACCACCAGGTATATATCCCAGGTGGCCGCCAGATGCAGGATTGATGCCTAATTGCGTTACCTCCTGGGTATAGGTTGCAAGAATTTCGGTGAATGTTTTTTTTCTACCGTCGATAGCTAATGAACCTTCTTTTACATCTCCCTTACCAAAAGCTTTGCGAGTCTCCGTAGTATTGATAAACGCATTGGTATAGGTCTGTAATTCTTCTAAATAAAGATTACGTTGATCTTCGTTGGGTTCAAGAATATTTGAATGTTGTTCACAAACGGCTAACTTTTGCAATATATGGTCCATGACCCAAAATTAGCCGAAAATTTAACCAATAAAAAATAGACGTTATTCATTGTGTTATTAGCTAAGCCAAGTAAAAATCAGGAGCATACAGTTCCTTGATTTCTTCGCCTTCCAATAACCAAATCATAGCCATTTTTTTAGGTACCCTAACTTTTTCAACCGTAGTGAACGTACCAAATACCCGATCCCAAATTCGGGTAGTTACCCCAAAATTAGTTTTAGGGTTATGAAAATGATGATAAAAATGATGTTTGCGCAAAATTACAAAAGGGGCGGCAATAGGTAACCGGGCATGAAAACGAAAATGAGTTACTTCATATAAGGTGTACATAAAAGAAAATCCCAATAGAAACATCAATGCGAACAAGGAAGGAACCAATAAACTCAAAATAAAATATAGGAACCCAAATACCAATAAAGCACTGCCTGCTTTTTTATAAATAGGAGCGAAGTAGGCAAATATGCCGTGATGACGTAAATGCTCTGATTTAAAAAAGTTTTTGCCTTTATGTACATGCCCTAAAAAACGGTGAATGATATATTCTAAAAAGGACCATACAATAACTCCCAATAAAAAACTAATAATTGCCATCTGTTTAATTTAATTAAAAATCTAAAAATAAGTGGATGAATTCATTTAATGAGTTTTCTTTCGCTAACAAATCTTAAATAAATGTCAAATTTGGCTAAATCCAATCACTGAATGCATCTAGGAACAGGTGGTTTCCGACTCAAAGTTGGAAGAATGAAACTCGCTAAGGAATAATCACTATTTTTTTATCGGATGAATAAGCATTAAAATATCCCAATACACTATTACCTGTGATATTGGATTTTGGATTAGCGGGTGATGCACTTTGATTAATACCAAATCCAGATAATTGAGAAAAACCAAAATAATAAGTATAAACAGCCTTATCAATACTTAATAATTCAATTTCAACTGTATCTCCCGGTTCTAATGGATTACCGAAAGAAAATAAAGGACGGTTATAGGTTTGCCCATCAAAAGATTTATCATCAGAAATACTAATGTTGGTTAGCACTTCTCCGTTGATGGTTTCGTTGAGTTTATAATAATTTTCGATGCCGGCTGGATCATTAAAGTTGGGGGAAACTAAATTAAAAGGAGGTCCACCAAATGGATTGGGTTGCTGAAATGCGATGATACTATCCAGGGTTACCAATGGATTTATAAATGATTGGGCTGTATAAATACTACCTCCATTATTGATGTATAAATAATAATTACGATTCACCAACCCTTGGATAAAGGTTGTTTGGTATAGACCTGGTGTTACTTCCTGCAATGTATCGATATTCGAAAAATCATCACTAATGATCACTGTGGCTCCTGTTACCGGCGGGAATACATTCGATTCATCGAAGTTAACAGTGTTCGACAGCTTCACGGTATATGGACCCGGATTGGTATTGATATTGGCTTCTACAATCATATGCGGATTTGAAGAATTTAAATCGATATCGATTACCTTAGTGCAACTTACCAATGCAATGAGCAATAGGTAGGGAGTTATATATTTTATTTTTTTCATTACCATTTAAAGTTATAAGATATGTAAGGAACTATTCCAAACAAGGTTGTACTTACTGCATTGGTTTTAGAAGGATCATTTTCATCATCCTGGAAGGAGATTGAAAAAGTATTCCAACGGTTATAGGTGTTATAGGTTCCAAAACTCAATTCGGATACAATCATTTTTCGTTTTTCTTTTCCTTTTTTATTGTATTGAATTTTTTTGCTTCTCAAATCAACCGTTACCCCCAAATCTAGTCGATGGTAATCGGGCATTCTATATCCATTTCGTTCGGTATATAAAAAGGTAGTTACCCCATCCACCTGATATTTACCACTCGGGAAAGTAACTGCATTTCCTGTATAATAAACAAAGGTTCCAGAGAAGGTCCAACGTTTTAAATTATACATGGC
Organism: Flavobacteriales bacterium; assembly: GCA_040376605.1. Classification (GTDB taxonomy): domain Bacteria; phylum Bacteroidota; class Bacteroidia; order CAIKAF01; family CAIKAF01; genus JANWKQ01. The sequence continues at coordinate 7,006 of JBEIQI010000077.1, forward strand.
TACCAGCGATAAACTATGGGTTCTATCTTGTTTAGCTGCATACCAGTTTCCTCCGTTAATTTCATCAATACTTTTTTCGGTTCTGGATAAGGTATAGGAGATCCAACCCGTAAATGCGCCGGAGACCTTTTTAAAACTTACTTCTAAACCATAGGCCCTTCCTTCACCTACTCTTAAATCGGCCTCGTATAATTCGTTGTTAAGCACGTCTGCTCCATCTTTATAATCGATTTGATTTTGTAGGTTTTTATAATATCCCTCAATCCCGATTTCGAACATGTTCTTTTTGAAATTTTGAAAAAATCCTAAGGATACCTGATCTGCAATTTCTGGTCGAACAATATTACTGCTGGGGATCCATTTATCGGTTGGATTATTTGCGGTAGAATTCGACAATAAATGCAGAAACTGTGTATGCCTTGCATATCCCACCTTAATGGAAGTATACTTAGCCACTTGCATGCTAAAAGATACCCTTGGTTCGATATTAAAATAGGAGGATACAATTTCTCCGCTATTATAAGTGGTGGTATCAATTACATTATAATTGTTGTTGAGGGTATAAAAATCACCTTCTCCCATTACATTAAAGTTTACCAACCTCACTCCGTAATTAATTCGCAGCCATTTATTCGTATTCCATTCATGTGAAGCATAGGCTGCATTTTCCCAGCTATATCTTTTACTTAAGCCTGTAACATCAAAGGTAACATCGCCCGATACATCGATTTCTCCTGGAGTAACAATATGATAAATTGAATTAATACCTGCTCTTATTGAATGTTTGGGTGATGGATAAAATTGAAATTCTTGTCGGATATTAAAATCCATAATTTCAGATCTTAATTTAAAACCTACATTACTGGCTTCTATTTTAGTATTGTTTTGATAATCACTAAAAGTAAAAATGGTATTAGAAAATATTTTGGGACTTACCATATAATTAAATCGAGCTGTAGCGGTGCCGTTATGCCAATTCAATTCAAATGCATCTAATCCTAATACATCCTGTCCAAAATAACCGGATAAATACAAACGAGCTCTTTTACCAATTTGAAAATTCATTTTTGCATTCAGGTCATAAAAGTAGAGTTGGGTCCCTTGCAATCCTGGATTGGATTGAAGTTTTAAAAATAAATCGGCATAGGTTCTTCTAGCGGTCACCAAAAAAGAACTTTTGCCTTTTTGAATTGGACCTTCAACATTTAAACGGGAGGAGATTAATCCAATACCACCACTGATATGATAATTTTGATTATCTCCTTCATTCATTCTAACATCCAATACCGACGCAATTCGTCCTCCATACTGAGCCGGAGCTGTCCCTTTATATAAAACGGCATCTTTAATCGCATCTGAATTAAAGGTTGAAAAGAAACCGAATAGATGAGATGGATTATAAACCGTTGCTTCGTCCAATAAAATTAAATTCTGATCGGTAGTTCCACCTCTTACAAAAAATCCGCTGTTTCCTTCACCTGCAGGTTGTACACCCGGTAATAACTGTATAGATTTTAATATATCTCTTTCCCCAAAAATCACCGGTAGTTTATTAATCACATCCATATTGATTTTTTCTACACCGGTTATTGGATTGGTAATATTGTCATAACCGTTTTCGCCTTTCACCACAAATTCTTTCAGGTCGTTCGATCGGGTATTTAGTTTTACATTATAACTAATGTTATTATTTAATAAAGTATCCAGGGTTTTGGTTTCGTAACCAACGGTTTGATAATTTATTTTATACCTTCCTTCGGGCAGGGTTATGGAATAAAATCCATATTCATTGGTGATTACTCCAGTTCCGGGAAGCTCAGTAATGGTTACTGTGGTCCCAATCATGGTTTCTCCATTCTTGGCATCGATGATGGTTCCGCTTAACGTAAATTTTTGGCCATATCCAAAACTACCCAAACAAAAAATTCCAATAGTCAATGCAAGTTGACCGATGGTCTTCAAATTCAATTTTTTCATATATCTATTACCACGAGATGGCGAAGGTAACCAGAAACTATCAATATATAGGGGTGATTTTTATGGATAAAACCTTAAATTTCTTAAATCTGGCCCTTAAACTCAGTATTAAACTTCCTTTTACTCAAATAGCCGGTTTCGGATTGTTTAATTAATGAGATACCCAAATTGCAGATGAGGCGACCAACAGAGTTGATTGGGAAAGGAAAACATTACACAGATTGGTTTCTCAAAGAGTAGTAAAATGTTCTGAATTTGATAATTTATTTACATTTACTCATTAGGATTTCGCATGCAAAAATATCAATGGTATATCTTATTGGGGATTATCGCTCTTTTGTTAGTTAATAATGGGAGTATTCCTTTTTGGGATCAGGATGAAGCTGCGTATGCCGGATTTGCCTATCAAATGAATGAAACGGGCAATTGGCAGTTTCATTCATTTGATGGGCATAATAAAAGGAAGTTTTCAAAAAAACGAAACGATCATTATTTTACTCAGTTGGTTTTATACCAGGTTGGTAATTGCATGAATTTTCGCCCAGTAAATTACCTGCCTATGTAATAGCTGCCCATGTACCTTTTTAGTCAATTATCATTTGGCTGGGGACATTTTATTTATAATGGTAGCATGGACCATTGCACCCCAAATTAACCAACTCATTAATAGCAGCAAGCGGGTGGCTACCTATATTCATCAATTGGAACCTCAGCCACAACAGGCATTGATTGGTCATAATTTTGGGTACCAACCTAATTTACCTTTTTATATTTTACAAAATGGCAATAACCCCATAGATGCTACCAAATTTCCTATGGAAGAACTGGTGCAATCATTTAATACGCAGCCTAAAACTGTTTTTAAATTAATCAAAACTAAGTATGATTTAATGAATCTTTACTTGGGATAAACCCTGCCTTATCAAATCGTTTCGACCCTTATCATCGATCGGAATGAAATATCGGATTATTATATTGTTTGTGCACCTGACTTTAACCAATAAAAACATTCTTTAGCTGCAGGCAACAGGAGAATTGGCATTGATCTTGGCTCACTATTCATTAAACATAAGGTAAATGCTAGTTAATGATGGCTATAAAGGTCAGTGACAATTTGAAAATATTATTTCATTTTTTTAAATTCTTGCAAAGCAAGATAAAATCCTAATGCAAATAAAAGGGATATGAATCCTGCGAAAAATGGTATTATCTCAGTCATTTTTTCTATAGTTTATTAGTTTTAAATAGATACCAAAAGCCAGTATCGATGGCACCCAAATTCCAATAAAAATGGCAGAGTTAGCTTCTCCTTGGAAGTATAAAATTTCGGAGAAAATGAGGGAAAGAAAAGCTGCAATAAAGAGCAACTTGTCGGCAATTGTGAATTTTTTAAACATAGTTTTAATTAATTTAAATACGTTGATACTATAAATATTACAATCATTTAAACAACATCGTTTGGTTAATGTTTAGAATGATGCATAATTCAACGTATACAGCCTAGCTATGACTAACGGTAGTGCCGAAAATAAAAATATGTTTAATAAGATACCCCACTAATGGAAGGAGGTAAAATGACTCTAATGCTGCGTTTTTTGCAGTTTCGATAAATCAAACTGTTGTGATGCTAACCTTTTTAAAATGGGTTCATACACGGCGTCCTCCATTTTAGGGGTTCTGGAAAGAATCCATAAGTACTTTCTGCTTTGATTGCCAATGACAGCATAACTATAATCATCAGCTAGATCTATTATCCAATAATCTCCTTTAAAGGGCCAAAAAAACTGCACCTTTAATTTAGCATTTCCCGAATCTTTTACTACAAATGCTTTTCCTTTTGCATAAGAGGGCTTGCCGTTTACGCTGTCTTTGTTGCAACGGTTCTCAACTATTATATATCCCTTTTTATGCACAGTATATTCGGCGGTAGTGCAGTAACAATTTTTTTGAAAAAATTGAGGAAAGGAGGCTATTTCATACCATTTACCTACATATTTGGCTAAATCTACATTAGGCACGGTTTCTAATATCGGATAAGGATCTTTTGGCTTCGACATAAATGAAAATAAAAAGTGAATGGAGATAAGAGCAATTGGTATAATTAGGAGCTGTTTGTATTTTAATTTTTTACTCATGATAATAAATTATTCTTTTGATGAAAATTTGCTACTTGAAAATCACCTAATAATCGGATTTTCCAACCACAAGGTACATTAATAAAATCTATTTTAATATGATGTATATCAGGAATATTACCCATGGTATATTGGGTAATAACCAAGTGTAAGTTATTTATATCAGGTGGCATTTGTAGCTTTCCGAAAATGCCTTAATGGAACAAAATGAAAAATTAAAGGCGAAGAGCAACGGAGCCCTATTTTTCTTTTTGTAGAGGATTTAAAAATTGATTAATAACGGTTTCGGGCTTGGCGAAGGTGGCGATTTTCACCACAAATGTTTATACGAAGCACGAATGTTCAAATCTAAGAAAAACTGTCATACGAAGCACTGAACCGCCACTTTTGCCAAACCCGTGTTATCGGCTGCCCTTTTTTCGGTCT
>JBEIQI010000331.1:0-2711 GCA_040376605.1 Flavobacteriales bacterium
CCATCATCATGCCGATATCAACCCACCTGTTCGGCATATATGGTAGATGCCATCAATATCCACGGGCCATTTAAAGGTGTATGGTTGGGATTAAAAAGAATTTCAAGATGTCATCCTTGGGGCGGAAGTGGATATGATCCGGTTCCTGAAAAAAAGTGCAATCATCCGCATTAATTTAAATCTTATTGCTCAAGACTACTTATGGGCTATGTTGTAACTTGTCATCCAAATTGGAATATATTTGAATTACAAGCTACAAGAAAAACAAAAATCAAAATATTTTTGTTAATTTGTTATATAATTAACTGATTATCAAAAAAGCAGCAATTATAGGAGCCGGAATTGGAGGTATTGCCATGGCAATTCGATTGGCCGCGAAAGGTTATTCTGTTGATGTATATGAAAAAAATGAGGGCCCTGGAGGCAAACTTTCCGAATTTACCGCTAACGGATATCGGTTTGATGCTGGCCCATCATTATTTACCATGCCCGAATTGGTCAATGAATTATTCGAATTAATGGGAGAAGACCCCCAGAATTCTTTTAAATACGAGAGACTGGATGAAATTTGTAATTACTTTTTCGAAGATGGAATCAATTATAGCACCTATTCTGATTTAAATAAAACTGCTGAAGCAATGTCTGATGCAACTGGTGAGCCCAAGGAAAACATTATCCGTTTTTTGGCACAGAGCAAAAAGATGTACGACCTAACCGCAGATTTTTTTATTTTCAGTTCATTAAATGACTACAAAAAATATTTTGGTTGGAGTGCCCTTCAAAAATTGATTCAAATACGGCATCTTAAAATGAATCAAACTATGTATGATTCGTTGAAGGAATATTTTAAAACCAACCATGTGATTGAACATTTTAGTAGATATGCCACCTATAACGGGAGTGATCCATACAGAGCGCCGGCAACTCTAAATGTAATTCCCAATTTGGAATATTATTTAGGAGCCTATTTACCTCAAAATGGGATGTTCGACATTACAAAATCGCTGGTTGCATTGGGTGAAAGAAATGGAGTTAAATATCACTACAATAGTCCTGTGGAAAAAATTCTAAATGACGGAAAAAAGGTGGTTGGATTAATAATTGGTCAAGAAAAATTAAACTATGATATTGTTGTAAGTAATATTGATATTCATTACGTATACAATCAACTGCTTCCAAATCTTCAAAAGCCTAAGAAAATATTAGAAACAGAACGCTCTTCTTCTGTTTTAGTATTTAATTGGGGAATCAAACATCAATTTAAAGAATTAGGGTTGCATAATATATTTTTCTCACAAGATTATCGCAAGGAGTTTCAAAGTCTATTTGTGAAGAAGGACATTAGTTTTGATCCAACCACTTATATTTTCATTAGCTCTAAAAATATTCCAACAGATGCACCACCGGGTTGCGAAAATTGGTTTACTTTGGTAAATGCTCCTGCCAATATCTCACAAGATTGGAAGGAAATAATTGATAGAACCCGGAAAAATGTGATTCAAAAATTAAGTAGAATTCTCAATCAGAATATAGAACCACTCATCGAATCTGAGACAATTCTAAGTCCACCGATCATTGAATCGACCACAGGTTCCTTTCAGGGAGCCCTATATGGCAGCAGCAGCAATAGCAAATGGTCAGCATTTTTGCGTCATTCAAATAAAAGTAGCCAACTAAAAAACTTATATTTTATTGGCGGCAGTGTGCATCCAGGAGGCGGTATACCCTTGAGCCTTTCATCCGCCAAAATTGTAGATAAATGGATCTAAAGAATATTAAACAATTTCGTAACCCGGCGCCGGATAAGATGATCATTTATTTGGTGGTCATTTATATTGTGGGGATTGTAGGAATGTTGGTAGAATCTACCCGGACCTTATTTATCTTCCTGGTACCACTTAATATTTTGGGAGCTACTGCAATTGTTGGACTTTATCATAAGCCATACAGCATAAAATTTTTGTTCACCTGTTTTATTATTTATGTAGGTGGATACTTAATAGAATGGTTTGGCATAAAAACAGGGGTGATTTTTGGGGAATATGAATATGGCGAAGGTTTGGGTTTTAGAGTAGATGGAGTCCCTCCTATTATGGGTGTTAACTGGTTATTGTTAGTTTATAGTGTTACTCATATCATTCGACGAATAACTATGAACAAATGGCTCATTGCTGCCTTAGGAGCCAGTTTAATGGTTATTTATGACCTGTTTTTGGAGCCAGCAGCCATTAATTACAACTTTTGGGATTGGCATACTGACACTATTCCCATTCAAAACTATATTGCATGGTGGATTGGAGGATTTGCCTTCATCAGCTATTTGAATTTCGCAATAACGAATTGGACCAAAAATCCGCTAGCTGAGGCTATCTTCTGGCTCCAATTGATATTTTTCGTATGCCTGTACCTTGGGAATAATTTTATACCTTAGTGCATGTTAAGTTAAAAATACTATATTTGTCATTCATACAGTATAGTACATTAACTCACAATAAACCAAAACAGGGCTTTATGAACCTAAAAAAGATTCTATTATCCTTATCAATTCCGTTTTTAGGGCTTCAAGTATGGGCCCAGTGTGATAACAAATTCACAACAAAGGCCGACTTTGCATATAATACGAACAGCTTTGGGGCTGCAGTAGATGAATATGACAAGGCCATGGGAAAAGCTGGAAAAGACAAAGCTTTAAAAAGTTGTATTCAATACCA
>JBEIQI010000326.1:0-2773 GCA_040376605.1 Flavobacteriales bacterium
GCTTCAAAAAAACCATCCCCATACCAAAAGGATCCATTTTTACGAATATCCAAATGGATATTCTCTTCTTCTATAAACTTACCATTAAGTATATATGACATTAAAACAGATGTTGGATGTAATAATTTATAGATTCAAAAAAACGGGGTAATTGCGAAGGCTGAATAATAAATATATACATGATACCATATAAAGCCCCAAAGAAATGGGCATCATGGCCAATATTATCTTGTCCTTTCCGTGCCATTACCCAACTTACAATTAAAAAAAGAATCCCATAAGCAAATGCAGGAACTGGCAAAGCACCTAGGAGCCAGAAGTTTTGAGTAGGAACCACTCCTATATAAGCAAAAACCACTGCCGAAACAGCTCCTGAAGCACCTAATGCGTTGTAATGAATGTTGTTTTTGTTTTTTTCGAACGAATAAAATCCCGATAATATGGCTCCTGGTATATAGAGCCCCAAATAATATAAAGCCTCTAGCCATTTATTATTCCCATAAACAACGTCAAATTGTTTTTCAATGGAAGAACCAAATTGATACAAAACGAACATATTTAACCCCAAATGGAGATAATTTCCATGAATGAGTGCTGCAGTTAAGAATCTCCAATATTCTCGTCTGCGATAAATGATGTATGGATTAAAAATGAGCTTTCTCTCCAATCGTTCATCCCTTAGAGCAATAATTGAAACGATTACCGTAATCGCAACAATAACTATAGTAACATTAATATTCATTAGTATTTCATATTATTTAGAATAAACGTATTTAATCTGTCAGCCAGTGCCTTTTTTGAATAATTTGTTTGTATAAAATCCAGAGCAGCATGTGCCATCTTATCATATTTAATGGGATCCTGTAAATATTTAATAGCTTGTATCCAATCATTGGAATCTTTAATGAGCATAAACTCTACATCAGGTCGTGCAGGAATACCTTCAATCCCTTGGGAAGTGCTAATTACAGGCTTTCCAGCAGCCATTGCCTCCAGTACCTTAATTCTAATACCCGATCCAGATTCGATAGGTACAATCAATGCATCAAATTGGCTGATAAAGGCATCAGCATTCTCTACCTGGCCATGAATGAAAATGTGTGCAGATTTATAATTATAAAATTCATCCGGCATAGATTTACCTGCTAAATGCAATTCAGTATCGGGGAATTGGCTAAGGATGGCTGGGAATTCATTGGTGATAAAGTGCTGAATCCCTAATTGATTAGGCAACCAATCCATTGCTCCCAAATGAAATAGTTTAAGTTTACTGGATGCTTTTTGTTTCAAGGGTAATTTAGGTTCCATTTGAACCGGAATTGATATACCATTTGTTTTATTAAAGTTTGTCTTGTAATAATTCAGGTCGAGATCTGATATGAAAATGTTACCATCCGCTGCGTTTAAACAATTATTTTCAAACTTTTTCAATTTGCTGGTTTCGTTATTAAATAGCCATTTTTTCAATCCACCGGGTTGATCATTACTAAGTCGTTGCCAAATTTGATGCTCAATATTATGAGCCCGAATGATCACCTGGATTCCAGGTATGCTCTTAATTATTGGTAGGTAAACCGCAGCGTAAATACTTTCGAAAATAACGGTATCAATATTGTTCATTTTAATAACCGATAGTATTTCTTGTTCGGTAGATGATTGACAGAATCTATTAGCTCTAATTGAACTACCGGATAAAAACTTAATCACATCCTTCAGCTGGACCTGGGTATTTACAAAACTTGTAAAGAAGTTTTTATTAAGTACCCATTTTATAGGCAAGTTATTCTCATTAAATGGATGTTTTGGTGTAGATATGGCGAAATAATAAATTTCGCCAAAACATTCTTCCCCCAATTCAGCAAACTTATTCATTGCAAAACATCCACCATCAATAATAGGGTAGGGAGGTTTATTAGAAATAACCAGGACTTTATGTGGTAATTTTTTTTTCAAAAAGTTTTTTAATGGGCTTTGTATAAAAGGACAAACTGAATAATGAAGAGTCGCTGCTTGCTTTTAAGGTCAAAAATATTCCAAATGGCAAAAGAATAAAGGATGATAACCACAATCCCCATAATTCTAAAGTTAAATTCCTAACGGATTTTTCGAAAATCGTGCTTACTACATAATATAAGATAAAAATAACAATGCTAAAAATGAGAGGTAGGCCAAGACCGCCTTTCTTAATTATGGCGCCCAGTGGAGCTCCTATAAGGAAAAACAAAATACAGGCAAAAGCCAAGGTGAATTTTTTATTGTATTCAATTCTATTTCTAATCACATTAATTTGCTTCGATCTCAGATTCATTATATGTTGATCGATGGTAGCCTTTATATTATTAACCTGACCCAATGCAGCCGATTTAATAGCATTTTTTTCAGGCACGGTATACCCATCCCAAAAATGGGTACCCCATTCCACCTTGTTGATGATTCGTTTAGGAAGATTGGTATCTCTTGTTATATCTGCAATGGGTTCTTGTACATGTTCCACATTCATTGGGGCTCCCATATTAATATCTAAGGGCTGGTTATTATTGGCTTGGTAGGCTGAGGCTGGAATATGTGCATAAAACCGCCCCAATCCATTTACGAATACTTTAGCCGTTTTAGTAATATCAGCTTTAATTTCTTCTTTAATGATATCCAATTGACCAACAGTCATCATGGTATATTGATTTCCAATGTAATTATTGTTTGGATTAGTGATCCAGAAAGTAGCTGGAATTTGGTCAGTGTTCAAGAGGGAGAAGGATGGACGAGTCATTATGCC
>JBEIQI010000115.1:0-9048 GCA_040376605.1 Flavobacteriales bacterium
CCGTTATTCTCTCTGCAGGCATGAGCAGCACCTCCTCAGAACTGAATGCTCTATCCGCAACCTTTATTATTGATTTTTATAAGAGAAGTTTTGTAAAAAATAAATCTGAAAACTATTATGTAACTGCTTCAAAAATTGCAACGGCGGCATGGGGCGTTTTGGCTATTGGATTTGCTATGATATTTTCTTTATTCGATAATTTGATTGAAGCGGTTAATATTATAGGATCCTTGTTTTATGGAGTTATTTTGGGGGTATTCCTTACTGGCTTTTTTATAAAAAGGGTAAAAGCCAGTGCTTTACTAATTTCGGTTGTATTATCAGAATTAATTGTATTTATAACCTACCTGCTTGAAAAGCAAGATCTATTGGATTTTTCCTATTTATGGTTGAATCCTTTAGGCTGTTTAAGTGTGATGTTTTTTGGGTTGCTATTACAACCCTTATTTAAAAAGAAAGCAAAGGGTTAAACCTATATTTTTTCTAAAGCCTGATCAAGATCTCCCATTAAAATTTCCGGATCTTCTAATCCAACGGAGATTCGCACCAGATTCCAAGGTAGGGGATGGTTATGCGATTCTTTATCTTTCGAAAATGCACAGATAGGAAATACAAGAGATTCATAACCTCCCCACGAAGTAGCCAGCAAAAAACATTTTAAGGCATTACAAAATCTCTCAACTTCTTCGAATGATGTTACATCTAATTCTATTGACATTAATCCTCCACAATTCGACATTTGTGTTTTTGCCAATTCACGTTGAGGAAATGAATTTGCAAATGGCCAGTTGATCTTTTTTACTTTATTATGGTATTCCAGGAAAAAAGCGACTTTGGAGGCTGTTCTGGAAACTTGTTCCATTCTTATTTGTAAAGTTCTTAAACCTTTTAATAAGGTTGAAGCATCATGAGGCGACATATTGGCGCCTAAACACATAAACTCTGATTTGAAAATAGCTCTAATCCTTTCAGAAGAACTGCAAACCACTCCTCCTACAATATCGCTATGTCCTGAAAAATATTTGGTAGCTGAATGGCATATGATATCTACGCCTAAGGCTGCTGGTTGCTGAAATAGGGGAGTACTGTAACTGTTATCAAGAATGGTGGTAATGTTATTCTCCTTTGCTATAGATGTAATGGCATTAATATCCTGCAATTCAAAAGTCATGCTATTGGGTGTTTCCAGAAAAAATAATTTGGTATTTGGTTGAATAGCATTTCTATAATTTTCAGGATCACGTCCATCCACCATGGCGGTGGTGACGCCATAATTCACCAATAGGTGATTGAGTAAAAAATTGGTCCAACTATAAGGTTTTTGTACGCAAACTACATGATCGCCCGATTTTACAACATTCATAACTGCAGCTGCAATAGCAGCACTTCCACTGCTAAACATAAGTGCATCCTCGGTACCTTCGAGTGCTGCAATTTTTTTACGAAGGATAGCTACCGTTGGATTGTGACCTCTGGTATAAAAAGGAGAATCGAATTCGTGTTGAATTTTATAGCGTAATTTTTCAACGGTATCAACCGTAAAATTAGACGTTTGAAAGATGGGAGGGTTTACTGCCCCTTGATAGTCGGCTCGTTCTTCTCCAAGGTGGTTGATTATAGAGGAAATATCCATGAATGTTTGCGTATAATGCGAATAAAATTAGTAAACATTCAGGGAAAATGAAATTCATTCCCTCATTTTTTATTGAGACATGAAAAAAGCGTAACCAATATGATCTATTTCAATGGTTTTAAGTAAAGATTCATCTTTCTTAAAGCCAATGGTTATGAATGTTTAATGGGTTATGGCATCAAAACGAGACTTGTATCTGCTCGTGGACTTTTCTATCAATTCCAGATAAAAGGAAATAGTATTTAAAGAGCAATTCCCTTTAATTACTTGAAGTACCTGGCCTGCAAACATGCCTGCTTCGGTTACATATTTTTTTATCAGTTAGCATTACTTTTAAGATTAGATCTGATTCTTCTATGGTATGATTCCACAAGGTGTCATTGTTAGTTTGATGACCATTTGTACAATGATTTAGCCAAACGAATAAAATCAGTAAAAGGGTTGTTATTTTCATATTTTGCCTAACATACAATAAACTTGCTGAATCGTTCAAATGCATGTTAAACAAAGGACTCTTGAATATGTGATGAGTTTATTATGTAGTTGATAACCAGGTTATTTAGATTGAATAATTATCCTTACTTTTAATGAGAAAGAATTTCAGAATGGAGAATCATATCATTTTGTTTCATGGGGCATTGGGCAGTATGGCGCAGTTCGAAGAATTGACCAAAGCCTTGTCCAAAGATTATCGTGTTCATGCATTTAATTTTATAGGTCATGGGGGTGATACCATCCCTGAGAAAATGAAGATGGATGATTTTGTAAATCAACTAGGAACGTATATACAGCAGAAGATAACCAAAAATGCTGGATTAACTTTGTTTGGATACAGTATGGGTGGTTATGCCGCATTGTTGTTGGCAAGCAAGAATACCTGTAAGATAGATAGAATTATTACCTTAGGAACTAAATTGCTTTGGGATGAAGAGATGGCCGCCATCGAACTAAAAATGCTGGATTCAAATATAATTGAAGTAAAGCTTCCGGATTTTGCCAGGGAGCTCGAACGTAGATATCATCCTGCGGATTGGAAATTATTGCTCAAAAGGACCGGTGAAATGATGATGGACTTAGGTAAAAACAATTATTTGAATGAGGAAACCTACATACAAATAAAAGTTCCTTGTAAATTAATGATTGGAGATAAGGATAAAATGGTTACGATGGATGAAACTGTAAGTGCTTTTAAAAAGATAAAAGGGGCATCTTTATCGGTCTTACCCTCAACGCAACATCCTATTGAAAAAGTTAAGTTAGAAAGATTGGTATTTGAAATCCTAACTAATTAACATTGAAAAGACAACTGTTTATTTTAATTTTAACCCTTTCTAGTCTTTATAGCCAAAACTATACTGTCGAAGATTCTCTTTTATATAAATTAAATGCAGAAAAGGATCCTTTAGCTAAAGTAGAAATTTATGAATCATTGATTGGTGAAACCTACCTGAATGCTCCGGATAAGGCCTATAATTATAGTAAAGAATTAATCAATATATCTACTGATGTTAAACATAAAATGGGCATTGGGGTAGGTTATTCTTGGATGGGTTTTTTGGAGGATTTGAAGGGGAATATGGAAGTATCGTTAGATTTTTATTTTAAGGCTTGTGATGTATTTATTGAAATTGATAGTTTATCCGATTTAGGAGCTTGTTATAATAATATTGCAACGGTTTACGCCAACACCGGCCAAAATGATTTAGCTATGCAGTATTATTGGAAAAGTATAGAAATAAATATAAAATCTAATAACCTTTTAATCGTTGCGGCTACTTTTAATAATATTGGCCGGATTTATTATAAACAAGCCAGGATTAAGGAAGCAATGGAACTTTTTTATAAAGGATTGAATATATCACAGGCTAACCATTTCGATAGAATTGCCTCTTCATCTTATTATAATATCGCGATTGTATATTTAGATCATAAACATTATAAAATTGCCTTAGAGAACTATTATAAGGCGCTTGAAATAGAATACAAAAATGAAGACAAATATGGAATGGCATATTCATTAAGGGCTATTGGTAATGTATTTGAAAAAATGGACAATAATCAAGAAGCATTAAAGTATTACACCAAAAGTGAACAAATATTGAGGGAAATTGAAAATACTCAGGGATTAGGATTATTGTTTGTGGATGCGGGTTTTATTCATTTTAAAAATAAAAATTTGAAATTTGCATTGACCAATTATTTGGAAGGTCTCAAATATTTAGAAGAAGTAGATGATAAACAAGGAATTTCTGAAGCAACTTTTAGGATTGGCCAATGTTATTATCAAACCAATGAACTTAACAATGCATTAGTAAATTTAGAACGATCCTATCAATTATCATTAGAATTAGGGTTCCCTAAAACTATTAGAAATTCAGCGGAGTTATTGTATCAATTATATGAAAAAAAGGGTTATAAGAACAAGGCCTTTGATACCTATAAAAATTATAGCATCATGAAAGATAGTTTAGAGAATGATGAAAGTAGAAAGTTGGTGCAACAACAAAGGCTGGAGTTTGAATTTGAAAAGGCGAAGATGATTGAAGATCAAAAGGAAATAGAAAGACAAAAAGCTCTTGCAGCAAAGGTGGCTCGCAGAAAGACCCTGCAAAACAGTTTAATCTTTCTGGCTATATTACTGTCATTTGCCATCATTTTTTCGTTTGGATTTCTTAAGATATCCCCTAGGTTTGGGCAAATACTTATTTTCGGTTCGCTTTTAATATTTTTCGAGTTTTTATTGGTGCTTACTGATCCCTATTTGGATCGACTGACCAATGGGGTTCCTATTTATAAGTTGTTGGCAAATTCTGTTTTAGCCTTTTCTATTTTCCCACTCCATGCCTGGATGGAAAAGCAGTTAAAAAACAAGGTAAATAAACTTCCATAAATTTCATTAATTCTCCCTAGAATTGGGTCAATTAAATTCATATCTTCGTATCAATGAAATCTATCAATAACATAGCTGTATTTACCAGTGGGGGGGATGCTCCTGGAATGAATGCCTGCATTAGAGCGGTGGTGAGAACTGCGGTTGCGAATGGGTGTAAAGTGTATGGTGTTTTACATGGTTATCAGGGAATGATTGATGATGAGTTTGTTGAATTGGATGCTGCTAAAGTTGGTAATATTATTCAGCGTGGTGGAACTATTATAAAAACTGCCAGAAGTAAAGAGTTCATGACTAAAGAAGGTCGTAAAAAAGCCTATGAGAATTTAAAGAAATATAATATTGATGGAGTGGTGGCCATTGGTGGTGACGGAACATTTACCGGTGCCGCAGTTTTTATGAGTGAATATCCTGAAATTAGATTTGTGGGCACTCCCGGAACCATCGACAATGATTTAAGCGGCACAGATTATACCATAGGCTATGATACAGCTATTAATACCGTAATTAATGCGGTTGATAAAATTAGAGACACGGCCGATGCCCATGATCGTTTATTTTTTGTGGAAGTGATGGGTAGGGATTCGGGCTTAATTGCTTTGTTCGCTGGAATTGCCTCCGGTGCTGAAGCCATTGTAATTCCTGAAACCCCAACGAATGTGGATCGGCTTATTAGTAAATTAGAACGGGGTTGGATTCGTAAAAAAACTTCACGAATTATTATTGTGTCAGAAGGAGATGAACTCGGTGGCGCATTAGTATTAGCCGAAAAGGTGAAAACTAAATTTAATTTTGATACCAGGGTTACCATCTTGGGTCATATACAAAGAGGAGGAAGTCCTACCTGTAATGATAGAGTACTGGCTACACGTTTGGGTTATGAGGCAGTAGAAGCTTTAATGAGGGGTAGACATGGAGTAATGGTAGGACAGGTAAATAATCAAATTGTTTTAACGCCCTTTTATGAGGCTGTTAAGGATGATGGAAAAATGAATATGCAATTGGTAAAAATGGCCGAAATTCTATCCTTGTAATGTCAATTTTCGAAGGAAATTTTCGTTTAAGATTTGTTGATGTTATTTTGCCATTGGCTTTGCCCAAGGTACTTACTTATTTTATTCCACCAGAGTTAAATGATGAAGTGGCCGTTGGTCAAAGGGTGGTTGTTCAACTACAAAAGGAAAAATTATATACGGGTATCATAGCTAGAATTAGTGAAGATAAACCTGAATACGAAACCAAACCTATTTTATCTTTATTGGATAAGGAACCAATCGTTCATGAGTTTCATTTAAAGTTTTGGGATTGGCTGGCTCAATATTATATGTGTACCTCCGGTGAAATAATGACCGCCGCCTTGCCAAGTGGATTAAAATTAAGTTCCGAAGCTAAAGTGGTTTTGGCAGATATCGAAGGATTAAGTCATGATATTTTATCCGATCGTGAATATCTAATTGTTGAGGCTTTAGAGGTTCGTCAATATTTATCCATGGATGATATACAGCATATGTTGGGTATCAAAACCATTCAACCTATTTTGAAGGGGTTGGTTGACAAGGGTTTTATTCATATTGAGCAGGAACTCAAACAAAAATACAAACCCCGATTCGAAACTTATATCGAATTATCTTCATTTGCAGATAAAGAGGAAAATCTAAAAAATATTTTTGATGAATTGGTGAAGGCTCCAAAACAATTGGAGGTTCTCATGTTATTTATTCATCTAACTTCAAGATACACCGAAAAAATACGTGCTTTAAAAAAACAATCTCTTTTATCAGATGCCCGAATTAGTGCTGCCTCTATAAAAGAATTAATAAAGAAGGGAATCTTCGTTGAAAAGAGATTGGCAGTGGGAAGATTTGCGAATAATCAAATTCATGTACAGGAACAAAAACAACTTTCAACGGATCAAAAAAGGGCATTGGGCGAAATAAGTGCTCATTTTGCAGAAAGGGATGTGGTATTGATTCATGGAGTAACCTCAAGTGGCAAAACAGAAGTCTATGTGAAGCTTATTGAAGAAACCATTCAGGCAGGTAAACAAGTTTTGTTTTTATTACCGGAGATCGCTTTAACCACCCAACTTATTCAAAGGATTAGTTATTATTTTCCCGGAATGGTGGGTGTCTATCATTCAAAATTTAATGAGAATGAGAGGGTAGAGGTTTGGAACAATGTTTTAAAATTTAAACAGAATGGAGAACTTCAGCCCTTTCAAATTATCATGGGTGCCCGATCCAGTTTATTTTTGCCCTATTCTAATTTAGGATTGGTTATTGTGGATGAAGAACATGATCCTTCCTATAAACAATACGACCCTGCTCCCCGATATCATGCCAGAGATGCAGCCATTTATTTGGCTTCGATGCATCAGGCCAAGGTTATTTTAGGGTCTGCCACTCCTTCTGTGGAATCTACTTACAATGCCCGAAGGAGTAAATATGGTTTGGTGGAAATGCTAAACAGATACGGGGATGTGAAAATGCCAGTGATTAAAACCGTTGATCTTAAGCGTGCTTATAAGGATAAGCGAATGGATGGGCATTTTAGCTTTGAATTATTAGATGAAATAAAAACAGCTCTGGAAAAAAGAGAGCAGGTTATTTTATTTCAAAATAGGAGAGGCTTCTCGGTGGTGGTTCAATGTGATACTTGTGGTTATGTTCCTCATTGTAAAAATTGTGATATTACTTTAACCTATCATAAAACTACCGATCATTTACGATGTCATTATTGTGGATTTCAAGCACCGAGCTTAAAGGTTTGTACCCAATGTAAGAGCAATGCAATTAGCACAAAAGGTTTTGGGACCGAAAAAATTGAAGAGGAACTTTCGCGAATCCTAACCGGCAGAAAAATTGGTAGACTAGATTTTGATACGACTCGACGTAAACATTCCTATCATGAAATTCTGCAGGAATTTGCAGATGGGAGTATAGATATTTTAGTCGGAACTCAAATGGTCACCAAAGGGTTAGATTTTGATAATGTTTCGTTGGTTGGGATTTTAAATGCCGATAATCTTCTTCATTATCCAGATTTTAGAGCGAATGAAAGAGCTTATCAACTCATGGTTCAGGTAAGTGGAAGGGCTGGAAGAAGAAATAAACAGGGTAAAGTAATTATTCAAACCTATGATCCCGAACATAAAACTATCCAGCAGGTAATTACGAATGATTATCATGCCATGTATGCGGATGAAGTGGCCGAAAGGCAAGTTTTTAAATACCCTCCATACTTTCGGTTAATGGATATTTCAGTTCGAAATCGGGATTATAACGAATGTAAATTGGTTGCCAAGGAATTAGGATTTCGTTTAAGAGAACAACTCCACGATTTAGTTTTAGGTCCTGGAATCCCAACGGTAGGCCGAATTAAAAACTATTTTATTTTCAATTTAATGATCAAGGCCGATAAAAAGATTCCCCTTGCTACCCTGAAAAATTTTATAAAAGAAAAAATTCATGAAATTCAATTAACTAAAGAGGGGAGAAGATCGCATTTTAATATTGATGTGGATCCATATTAGCCAATTGATAAAACCTCAACTTGTTTTTTTATGCTTTCTTTTGGTAATAAGCGTTTTACCTAAGGAGAAGGCAGCTACTAATACCCAAATTAAATTCACCACAGTATTCGGATACGCCTGTAAATAAAAAGTATATCCTATCAGAAATATACTTCCAATAATATTCAACCAAATATATGAAATGGCTTGTGCATTAATTTTTCCGGTTATATTTAAAACATATGCGGTAATTACCATAGCCGATCCTGTCCAGCCAATGATCTCCATTATTATTGATTGATCCATTTGGTAAATATAATATTTAACCAGGTGCCAAAACAAAACGGGACTCACTAGAGTCCCGTTTGAACTTTATCAAATAATTAAATTATTTAATTAAGGGTAATGGTATAGGTATTACCGTTAGCAGTAACCGTTGCAATATTATCCCAATCACCATTTCCAAAATCTAAGGTTCGGGTGGCTAAGGTTCCCGGAGTTACTTCAACAATACCGGAAACAAAATGCATTCGACAACCGGGTTCCAGTTTACGGATTAATGGAGCCGTGATTTGCACATTAATTTCAGCACCTCCTGCAGAGGTTCCTGCACCTCCTCCGATAATACTATAAATATCATCACTAAATTCAGGAGTACTACTTCCCTGAATCCATTCTCTGGTTCGGGTAATGTTTCAGGTAATGGTTCCGCTACCATCTGCTAAAATAATTTCTCCAGAAACTACCACTCCATAATATGGATGGTCGTTGGCATTTAAACCCATATGGGTGATGGTATGTGTACCAATAATCTGATTGTCGTTTACAAAATAATTGGATGTAGTAATGGTAATTACCGTACCTGCATCTCTATATCTACCTGTAAAAGAAACATTGATAACTCCTCTTCGATTTCTACCATCAGCACATAAACAATTGGCAGATCCAAAGTCGATGATGGCTGTATGCGGAAAGCTCATCGTATCTGAGGTGATTGTAAAACATCCTGCTGCA
>JBEIQI010000375.1:0-1551 GCA_040376605.1 Flavobacteriales bacterium
AAGCATTTTAATACCGGCATTAAATTGGTTTTCGCAACGTATTAGCTGTTGGGTAGTAGATATATGGAATCCTCGGCTCCCATCATGGCTATTTCCTATTATAAGGTATTCATCGGTATCCCATCCATTCACCATCGTGGGCTTTTCATATTTTAAAAAAGCCATCACCACTTTACCTTTCCTAAATTCCTCATAACCCTCCAGTTTATATTTTTTGGTTCTTTCCAGGCTATGGCTCAATGCCATGAGTCTATCGTTGGTAAAAGGCCTATATTGATCAGAAACAATACCCAAAACAGACTGGTTATCATTTCTCATCCAGGCCACTTTATTATGTTGTGGGTTACCGTTAATGGTAATTGGCGCCGGATATACATCCCAGCTAAGATTGGTTTTAAAAGCTTGTTTTTGCATGATACATCGAATTTTAATGCAATGTAGAAGGACATAACGCAGAGTATCTGCGCAGGCTTATTTTAATGATTTATTTGTTTGTTTGCCCAATAAATTGGAGTAAATGGAATAGATTTGTTTTCATGAGATCCTTTACCCTAAATAGCGAACATCCATCAAAACAATTTAAATTTCAATCAATTGACAGTTTTTTTAATATAGTTCAGGTAAGTTTAGTACAACCTGGCGTTGAGAAGTTAGATTCCCATTGGTCCAATATTTTATCTGCTATATATTTGGAGGTAGAACTTAAATACATAATAAATGAAAATCCTAAGGATGAACGAGAAAAAATATTTCCCGTTCATATTATAATAGATCCGCACCAAGTTCAACCTGCATTTATTCTAAATACGATAATTAAGACTGAATTATTTTCACTTGGGCTTACCAACGACAAATGGTTTAACGAACTCACAATAAGGTTAGCCGGGAATTTGATTGAAAGGAAAATACCCAACCTTCAAATCTTGTATGACGATAATTTGATGCTAGAGGTGTAAGCTACCAATCCAACTCCACCTTATACCCCAACCGCATCTCCAACTCCTCCAACTTCATCTCATTGCAAATAGATTCTTCCATCGCATTATTACACATCGTTACATGCATGATAGCCTTGGTGTGCATATTATAAACTACCTTCCAGCAATAATCAGGTATTAACATTTCGTTTACCTTTTGGTTGGTTTCCCAAATACCACCGCAAATGATCAATAAAGAATCGGTTTGGGATTCATTTCTGATGGAGGTTTCCCAAGTCTTCCAGGCACCTCGGTTCAAGTTGGGGGTTTGAGGCAAACAATTATAATACCTGAAAGTTAATTCGTCGTAGGTGCAATTATTGGCAAAGTCTTCTGCATTGGCTAAATGGCCTCGGTCGTAACCCGAATGGGTATACTCTTCATTATCGGCCATGGAGATTTCAGTATCATTTTTAAATTTAAACTTTGCTCGGTCGCAATCTCCACCACCTTGATATAAAATATAGGATACAAAAATGGGCTCTTGTAATTTGTAAGAAAAATAGGATTTGTAAATGCCTCTATCAATAATGGTATCATAATCCTGACTCCAGCCAATGATGGTTAAACAAAA
>JBEIQI010000143.1:0-7628 GCA_040376605.1 Flavobacteriales bacterium
AAAAATCTATTCAAAAAAAAAGCCACCTCGTCGGTGGCTTTTTTTTGAATAGTATATTTTATTTTACAAATATTTTTCTGCTTAGATTTTTATCACCTATTTGAATATGCACAACATAATAGGCATCCCTTAAACTGTTTGCATCCAATACTATGGTATTATTACCTCCAGCTAACATGCCATTACCTGCAAATATTTTTTTACCATGCAAATCATAAAGACTCAAGAAATAATCCATTTCGCCAGGAGCAAATAATACCAAAGTTACTTGACCATCCCCATTTTGATAAGAATTTACAATAGAAGGATCCGCTTCGGTGCCATTACAATTAAGGGTAACAGGCGGATATAAAGTTGGATTACCATCAATATCCACTTGATTTAAACGATAATAAAATGTTCCACCATAAAGTTGATCTTCAAAACTATACGTTTGCATTTGATTACTATAACCATTTTGAGTATTCACCACAGAAACAATTTCCCAGCTTATTAAATCTTTACTTCTTTCAAGCACAAAATAACTATTACCGTTTTCAGAAGCCGTAGTCCAATTTACCATAATTGAATTAGATGTACAGTTTGCATTGAAGGCAGCCAATTCTACAGGAAGAGGATTCACCAATTGATCCCCTGCAATGGTAAATAAAGACGAATTTAAACCTGAAGGAAATCCTGTTTGTGCATCACGAGTAACCCAGTCTAAAACAGGATCGACCAACCCATGTGTTCCTTCTTGCATCCAAGAAGTTAAATTTTCGGATTTGATAATTCTTAAACATTGTTCGGCACCAGGGGCGGTAAAGTTGGTGTAATTTAACTTGATAGTATACGCTGTTGCAACATCCATTCCATTAGCGGCAATAATGTCCCAATAACCTTCGTTAGCGCAATTATTGATATTAACCGGGGCTCCGCATAATGCAAAATTGGTATTATCAACCATTGACATACCGGCATAAAATGGATTTACAGGAACAAAACGAACCCTAAGAGTTCCACCTGTAGTAGCGTTGTCATAATATACACGTGCATAATTATAACTTCCGGCATTCATTCCAATAGGAACATCCCATGGGGCTGTGTTTAAACCTGGTCCGGCAGCGTACCAACGACGAAAATAACCGTTGTATAAGTGACCAGATGTTCTGGCTAAGGTACCCAGAACGGCAGTGGAAGTGCCAAGTTGCCAAGTACTTCCCAAATTATTATTCATATCAATATTTCCTTGAACCATTTCTAAAGTGGCAGAGGTTGTTATGGTCATATTATTTGTAAGCACGTCTATTTCGCTACCTGTTTTGTTGATCTCAACATTAGCAAAAGTGGTATTAAAAGGGCCAGATGAAGTTATCGTTGTCGTAAGATTTCCAACAAATCGAACTTCACTGCTTGCAGCGGTAAACATGTTGCTGGAAGCATTGTTGGCAAAATTCATATTATTTAAAACAATGGAAGGAGCTCCATTCACTACAATAGTAGCTGCCGCGCCATCAACCCTCATGGTGCCTTGTGCATTTATTAAACCAGTGCCAGCAGTTAAAATAATTGCTGCGAAAAAAGTATGAAGTGTTTTCATAAAGTTAAACTTTGAAAATCGTTTTTATAATATAGACTACTAAAGTACCATTAATAATTTATAAATCCAAGACATATTCCCGAACTTCCTTTGTATTTTTGCCAATAAATTACCGAATTCAGTTTAGCCAAATAATCAAAATGGAGCCCTTAAAAATCATTTTAAGCTCAAATAGAGGTAGTTACAATAAACTAGGACCCATTCCGTCTGAATTTAACCAGCTTGAATTTAAAACCATGCCCGTTGAAATTTTTAGGGGTGCCTCCACTTTTGACCCAAAAGAATGGGATGCATTTATTAATCGCCATTCATCACGCTATATCCTTGGATACCTTAACTATGATTTTGGTTATGAATTGGTTACAGGAAAACCATCGACTCAAAAAAAAATAGTTGACTTGCCAACCTGCTGGTTTGGCGCATTCGAGCCCCAAGGAGCGATCATAAAAACAGAAATAAGTCCATTAGAAAATCTGCTGGAAATGTCTCCAATGATTCTGCATCAAGAAGTAAGTAAGGATCGTTATTTAGATGTGGTAAATCAACTAAAAAAACATATCCAGCTAGGTGATATTTATGAGGTAAATTATTGCATCCCTTTTACAGCGGAAAATGTTGAATTAAAAACAGAAAACCTATGGCATCAATTAAGTAAAAAATCGCCTATGCCCTTTTCTGCATTTATAGAAACACCTGACTTCGCCATTATATCCGCAAGTCCGGAAAGGTTCATAAAAAAAACCGGACAACATTTATTTATTCAACCCATGAAAGGTACCAAACCCAGAGGGAAAAACGTTGAGGAAGATCTAAAATTTATAGATGAATTAAAAAATGACCCCAAGGAAAAATCAGAAAATGTAATGATTGTTGATTTATCTAGAAACGATTTATCTAAACTGGCAAAAAAAGGAACTGTTAAGGTAGATGAATTATTTGGGGTTTATGCCTTTCAACCCGTTCATCAAATGATCTCAACAGTTAGCTGTGAGTTGCCTGAAAATGTCACCTTAGAAGAAGTTTTAAAGGCCACCTATCCCATGGGAAGTATGACCGGGGCTCCTAAAAAGAGGTCCATGGAAATCATTGATGAATATGAAGATTTCTCCAGAGGGCCATTTTCCGGTATGCTAGGATATATAGATCCGTCGGGGAATTATGATTTTAATGTAATGATTCGGACAATTTTTTATGATAAGAAGCAGAAAAAAATCTTTATAGCTGTAGGTAGCGCTATTACCGCTAAATCGAATGTTGAAAAAGAATATGAGGAATGTTTAATTAAATTACAACCTTTGCTAAAGGCACTCAATGCTACCCTCAGGTAAATGGAAAATGTAGAAGAAAAATTAATCGATCAACTTCAAATATTATTAGGAAACTATAAAGGTAGCCGCATTTTGGTGGCTGTAAGTGGTGGAGTTGATTCGATGGTTTGCGCCGCCATTCTCAAGAAATTTAATTATCCCATCAGTCTTATCCACTGTAATTTCCAACTACGAAAAAAAGAGTCGGACGGAGATGCAGCATTTATTAAAAAATGGGCATTAAAAAACAATATCCCTTATATCGAAAAAAAATTCAAGGTAAAAAAAGAGAAAGGTCAGTCGCTGCAAATGACGGCTAGAGAATTAAGATACCATTGGTTTTATGAGGTAGCTGCAAAGGAAGACTACAGTCATATCGTTACGGCACATCATTTTAATGATTCTATTGAAACTTCTTTAATGAATATGATAAGAGGAACTGGGATAGTTGGTTTAACAGGCATTCCCGCAAGCAATGGAAAAGTTATCCGGCCCATGCTTCAAATCTTCCGCGAGGAAATAGAAACTTATGCCAAGCGAAATAAAATATCCTGGAGAGAGGATAAATCGAATGCAACCACCAAATACAAACGAAATAAAATCCGACATGAATTAATACCCCTGTTAACCAAATACAATTCGAATTTTCTGGAAGTATATGCAAACAATATTTATAATTGGCAAAATGTATCAAAAGTATATCAGCAAGCCATGGCCAGGTTACGTTCGGAGTTGGTGCATTTTGATGAAGCTTTAGGAGGGTTTAAAATTTCCTTGTTAGATCTAATTGGCCGTGGGGTAAATGAAGAAATGTTGTACGAATTGGTGGTAGAATTCGGATTCAATGCCGATCAGGCAGCACAAATGCTGGATGCATTAAACAACCAACCCGGCAAAAAATTCTATTCAGAAGACCATGCCTTATTGGT
Organism: Flavobacteriales bacterium; assembly: GCA_040376605.1. Classification (GTDB taxonomy): domain Bacteria; phylum Bacteroidota; class Bacteroidia; order CAIKAF01; family CAIKAF01; genus JANWKQ01. The sequence continues at coordinate 3,816 of JBEIQI010000143.1, forward strand.
GGATAGAATGTTTATATTAATTAAACCTTTGGATCATGAGACCGAATATCCTTCAGCATATACTATTGAGAACAATTTACCATTTAATAATGGCCAATGGGAGATAGATACCATCGACATTAAAAAACTGCCTACCTTACATACAGGTCCTAATGAGTTGTTGATTGATCCGTTAAAAATAAAATGGCCACTTCAACTAAGAATCTGGAAATCGGGTGATAAATTCACACCCATGGGAATGAAGGGCAAAAAAAAGGTAAGTGATTTTTTAACGGATTTAAAAACAAATCAGTTTAAGAAAGATGATACATGGATTGTAGAGGATTCTTCTAAAAATCTCTTGGGTGTAATTGGCTATAGGCCCGACGAAAACTTTAAAATATCTAAAAACACCAAACTTTGCTTATATATTAAACGTAAAAGCTTAAAATTCTAAATTTGTAACTTAACTAACAACAAAATCCATGAAAAGCAGATTATTACCAGTACTTCTAATGGCCATCGTATCTTTATCCCTTGGATCATGCGGCTACAATAAATTAGTAACCTATGATGAGGCTTGTAATGGCCGTTGGGCACAAGTAGAAAATGCTTATCAGCGCAGGGCAGATTTAATTCCTAATATTGTAGAAACCGTTAAGGGAGAAGCCAACTTTGAGCAAGAAACCTTAACTAAGGTAATGGAAGCCAGAGCTTCGGCAACCCAGGTTAAAATAGACCCTTCGAATATGACCGAAGAGGATATCAAACGATTTGAGGATGCCCAATATTCATTTGGTGGAACCATTAGTCGATTAATGTCGGTGGCAGAGGCATATCCAACCTTACAAGCCAATCAGGCATTCCGTGATTTAAGAATAGAGTTAGAAGGTACAGAAAATCGAATTTCGGTAGAACGCAAGAACTTTATCGATGCGGTACAATTATATAATACCACCCGCCGTAAGTTCCCTACCAACATTACCGCCAGTTTATTTGGATTTGGCAAAAGAGCCACCTTTACTGCCAAGCCAGGGTCTGAAGATGCACCCAAGGTAGATTTTAGCAAATAATTTATTCATTTATATCGCCTCACCATGCTCCCCCAAAAAGGAGCATGGCTCCCAGGGCCAGTTTCGCCGTGTCCTCTGCTTTACTCCTCACCCGTATCGGCGAAGCCAATACGAGATTCGAGGTAATCGTTGCCAGCAGGTGTCTTTATTACTGATAATCAACACGATAACATTAAAAGAGCTTTTCGTTAAGGAGTATAAATCCAAAAAGATGTCTCCAATTCCTCATTTATCCACATAAATTTGTTGAATAGTTTGCTCTAATTAAAAATAGTTATTATCTTCGCAGCCCGTTTTTGGGGAAACAAACTATTAATTAATAAAAGAAATTGTGGATACTTTAAGCTACAAAACCATTTCAGGAAATAAGCAAACCGCTGATAAAAAGTGGGTTCTGGTGGATGCGGAAAACGAAGTTTTAGGTCGTTTAGCTGCCAGAGTTGCAATGATGTTAAGAGGAAAACATAAGGCAAATTTTACGCCTCATGCTGATTGTGGAGATAATGTAATTGTAATCAATGCGTCTAAAGTTCTTCTTACCGGAGATAAGATGAATACAAAAACCTACCGTACCCATTCAGGTTACCCAGGAGGTCAAAAAGAAACTCCAATTAAGCAAGCATTATTAAAGAAGCCATATTTTGCAGTTGAAGAAGCTGTAAGAGGAATGCTTCCAAAAAATAAATTGGGCAGAGAAGTATTTAGAAACCTCAAAGTATATGGAGGTGCTGAACACGAACAACAAGCTCAAAACCCAGTAAAAATTAACTTAAACGACATTAAGTAATCGGTATGGAAATCATCAATACCTCAGGTAGAAGAAAAACAGCGGTTGCCCGTGTTTATTTTAGCAAAGGAAAAGGCAACATTACCATTAATGGTAGAGAGCTAAAAAACTATTTCCCTAGTCCAATTTTACAATATAAAGTTACACAAGCTTTTACGATCTCTAAAGTAGATCCAAAAGGGTTTGATGTAAAAGTAAATGTAGATGGAGGCGGTATCAACGGTCAGGCAGAAGCTATTCGTTTAGGAATTGCTAAAGCATTCGTTGAAATGGATCCAGAAACTAAAAAAGAATTAAGAGCTCATGGATTAATGACTCGTGATCCAAGAATGGTTGAACGTAAGAAATTCGGCCGTAAGAAAGCAAGAAAGAGATTTCAATTTAGTAAACGTTAATATTATCATATCAAATTTTCTAAGGAAATTATGTCAAGAACAACAATTCAACAATTACTGGCTGCAGGGGTACACTTCGGACATTTGAAGAGAAAATGGGATCCACAAATGGCACCATATATCTTCATGGAGAAAAATGGCATCCACATTATTGACCTGAACAAGACCATCGTTAAGTTAGATGAAGCAACTAATGCTTTAAAGCAAATTGCAAAGTCAGGAAAAAAAGTGTTGTTTGTAGGCACTAAAAAACAAGCAAAAGATATCGTTGCTTCAAAAGCAACCAGCATGAATATGCCTTTTGTTACAGAAAGATGGCCAGGTGGAATGTTAACCAACTTCGTAACCATTCGTAAGTCGGTTAAAAAGATGACCACTTTGGATAATATGATAAAAGATGGAACATCTACTACTCTTTCTAAAAAAGAAAGATTGGTTTTAGGTCGTACAAAAGCAAAATTAGAAAAGGATTTTGGCAGCATCTCTGATTTGAACAGATTGCCAGCTGCCCTTTTTATTATTGATATCAAACGTGAGCATATTGCAGTAGCTGAGGCTAAAAGGTTAAATATCCCTACTTTCGGAATTGTTGATACAAACTCCAATCCTAATGAAGTGGATTATGCTATCCCGGCTAATGATGATGCATCTGATTCAGTTTCTTTAATTCTTGATATTGTTGCTGAAGCAATCAATGAAGGTTTAAAAGAAAGAAAAACAGAAAAAACAGATGAAAAAGAAACTTCTGATAAGCCTGCTGATGATAAAAAAGTAGCTGCTGTAGAAGAAGTAGAGGCAAAGGCTGAAGCAACAGAAGAATAATTATTTAATACAATATTCTTAAATCAGCCGTGAATTGTTCATTGGCTGATTTTTTTTAAAATATAATCACAAAATAAAATAGACATCGTGGAAACAGTGAAAATTACAGCACAAGACGTAAACAAACTTCGCCAAACTACAGGCGTAGGAATGATGGATTGCAAAAAAGCTTTAGAAGAATCCAATGGCGATTTTGAAGCAGCTATCGAAATTCTTCGTAAGAAAGGTCAGAAAGTTGCAGCAAATCGTAGTGATAGAAGTGCTAATGAAGGTTACGTATTAGGATTAGTTACAGCTGATAAAACCAAAGGTGTTTTAGTAGCTTTAAATTGCGAAACTGATTTCGTTGCACAAAACGCTGATTTTGGAAGCTTTGCTACCAAAGTAACCAACATCGCTTTAGATAAAATGCCTGCTACTAAAGAGGATTTACTGAACGAATTAATCGATGGCAGATCAATCAACGATCATATTACTGATATGGTAGGTAAAATTGGTGAGAAAATTGAAATTGGATGTTTCGAAAAAGTAGATGGTGCTTTTGTATTTGCTTACAATCACCCAGGAAATAGAATTGTAGCAATTGTTGGTTTAAATAAAACAGTGGATGGTGCAGAAACAGCAGCTAAAAATGTTGCTATGCAAGCAGCATCCATGAACCCAGTGGCATTAGATAAAAATGATGTACCACAGGATCTTATCGAAAAAGAAATTGAAATTGCAAAAGATCTATTAAGACAAGAAGGAAAACCTGAAG
>JBEIQI010000230.1:0-5164 GCA_040376605.1 Flavobacteriales bacterium
GGTTCAAAAAAACGAATAAAAGCTTCTTTTAGGTAATCTTTTCCACGACTTTCATAGTGTTTACGGAGGCCATCAAACTTTTTACTCTCCTCGCCATCTTTATAATCAATAAGCCACGATCGAATTTTAGACCAAATAGAACCATCTACTGATTCTTCTATGTATTTTGAATACCAATCCTTATCGTTATCTAAAATGGCAACAAAATCTTCACCAGTCTCAATTTGTTTGCCCTGTCCTAATTTCACAGGCATTACTTTATTGTTCTGACCCGCATAACGTACAATTGGATTTTCTCCATTGAGCCATTTTTCCACCTCCGTTCTTCCAAAACGGTACGTAACTCTATCTAATGTCAAACCCTCGATCAGGTTATTGATACGCTTGTACTTTTCATCAAAATCAAAAATCTTAATTTCTTTTTTTCGTCTTAATTGAATATCTCTTAACGAATTGAGCGAATCGGGATAAACCATACTCAAAAGAATCATTCCAAGAGAGTAGTAATCATTTTTTTCAGAAACAATACCTTCACCTTGTTCTGGAGCCATAAAATGATTGGTCCCTTTAACGGTTGTAACTCCTTGAATTTCATTTTGGGAAGCCAATTCAAAAGTAATAGCCGAACCATAATCTCCGATGACGAGATCTGTTTTATCTTTATCTAAAAAGAAGACGTTCCCTGGTTTTAAATCGCAATGAATTATACGTTTTTCATGCAAGACTTTGATACCATGAAAAATTTCCGGAACGACATGTTTTTCTATAAATTCAATCGTTAAACCGGTTTTAATGGAGCAATGTTGCAAATCACCTCCCTCTGCGTAGTCGGATAATTCATAACAATATTTGCCTTGAAATTTATCCAGTCCTACCCCATAGTCAATTAGTCTTAGGATGTCTGGATTGCTAATCCCTTTAATACGTGCTAAAGCCTCTGGGTTTGGTTCGTGTTTGGGATTGTCAAATTCCTTATACAATTTAAGGGCAAGGTCATTAGAATTCTCGTCGTTAACGAGATAAACCGATGCTTCTCCAGTGCCTTCAGATATGATATTCTTGATGCTATAGCTCCTTTGTTTCAATTCAACAGTATCTCCTTCTTTTAACCCGTGAAGTGAAACAGTGGCATTTAGAGAGTCGTTATTGCCAACAATGCCGGTTTTATCACTCAATATGCCAACAACACCTGTTTTATCTGTTGATGCATTGCCAGTATTAATTACACCCGTAGCAGAATCATTATTATTGTTTGACACGACACCAGTAGGCGTATTTTGAAGAGAATGATTTTGTTGTTTTTCTTTTAAATTGTCCGTTAAGGTGTCACTGCGTTGTATTAAAATAATACTGATATTATCAGGAGCTCCATTTGACAAAGCGAGATTCAATAAAATATTTGTTTTTTCGGAAACCGAATTCGATTCCTGTAACACTCGCTTAACTACTTCAAAGGAAAGGGATTTGAACAACCCATCCGAACAAAGTAAATAACAATCGTTGTCTTCACTGGAATCAAGAGAAATCCCTATTTCAGGGGTTAAATTATCCTCAAATCCACCAAAATAGCTGGTGATAGGGCTATTAACACTTTCATCGGCAGTTTGATCCGTAGTAGCTTTCGAAAACATGTTGTTTCTGAGATACCATAACTCTGAATCTCCTGAATGAAAAACGTAAAAAGTATCTGAATCAATAAAAAGACCCGTTAATGTAGTCGCTGAACCTTCAATGGACGCCTCCTTTTTTGTTGTTTCAATAAGGTCTGCATTGATTACTCGCAAGCGTTTTGTCAATTCCTCCAAATCACCACAAAAATTATCTTTGAGTGCATCCAATACAAACTGAGAGGCAAATTCACCCTTTTTATTCCCCCCTACACCATCAGCCACAAAGCAAATACAATTTGATTGATTTTCAAGGCTTAATAAGCCTTCATCAACCAAGGTGCCATTCGCTAATATCCGATCTTGGTTAATGGTTCGAATAGTTCCTTTATTTGTGAATGCGGCAATATTAAAATTCATTCGAAAAACAGTATAATATGATTAGTTGTTAGCCTTTATTCCAATAAAAACAAATCCCAACAGAAAGGGAATTACAATTGTTAAAAAGAAGAAATGTGTAATAAGGAACATGAATGATACACAAATAAGAATAAATAAAAAAATGATTATTAAATATCTCAAAAAAAACCATGTTCCCAAAGCCCATCCGGGATGTTTGATAACCTTGAATGGGAACATTAAAAAAGTTGGTCTTAACAATAATATACTTAAAAATCGATTCTGCAAGGGTGGATCTTTGAAGAAGTTTAAAGCTCTTGACGAATTGATCATGGCAAGACCAAATGATATAATAATCAGAATCAACAAAACGAATACAATGCGTTCTTGATTGGTGAGATCATTTGGTGTAAAAAATTCAACAAAGCGTTGAAACCATAATTCAAAATTTTCCTTGGTGGGAATACCTTCTTTTTTTTTCCATTCATCTGAACAGCCGGTAACTAATAGTGCAGAGAATATAATAAGCAATCTTTTTCTCATAATCATTCTACATTCCTTGAAGAATTACCACTATAAATCCCGCTGTAAATCCGACACCATTTGCCCACTTTAACTGAGCCCAAATGTAGTCATACGTTGTCAACGAAAATGCTTTCTGACCTGTCTGAAAAAAGAGTTTTGGTAAAAGAAAGTAACAAATTAAAAAGGTTATAAATGCAACAATTAAAGGCAATTTAAATTGAGGGTCAGAAGACAATGCATACCAAAAAAATACCCAAATCAGGAGATTTAGTAAAAACAAAATAATTGATAAAACTAATTTCATAAATAGTTGATTTGATATTTCAAATATAATAAAATTAGATTACTGAATTTATAAAATGGTTGCCCATTGGGGGAGAAATAACCGAGCAATGGAACTTAGGATTCTTTATTAAATCCTATACCATTGATTCTGTAATGTTGGTAAGTTGTAAATCATCATATTTTGAATGAAGAAATCAAAAATATCGCTAAAAACATAAGATTTGTATTAATAACGAACAGAAACCGTAATCATCGTGTGATCCGAATAATGATTGTTGGGGTCTTTTGCATTGAATAAATGATCTTCTGTATGAGGTAATAGCTTATTGAAGTTCTCTGGAAAAATAGAAGCTATCCCCGAAGGTGTTGTATTTTTAGTTAACACAAGGTCAATTTTGACAGCCTTCGTTGCATCCTTTACATATTTCGCAGTGAAAGGTATACCAGAGGTCAAGTCCACATATTCATTTTTGGCGATTAAATCTTCAAAAAATGCTTTATTCCCATTCTTTGAAGCAGGATCTAATGAATCCAAATTAAAATCTCCAGCCATTATTATCGGTTCTCCATAATCTTGAAAAATTTCAGTAAAAATATCCGAAAAACAGACCACTTTTCCCCAGTCGGCATGAATATTCACCACTTTGATGTGCTTATTTTGTAACTTATCAAATAATGAAATACTAAAAATTCCAACTTCTGAATGGTGTTTTTCAAAGCTGCTTCCTTGAAACCTATCGGACTTGTAAGCAATCGCCATTTTCAACTTTCTACAGTTCCTGATGAGTATGAAGTACCCGTGGGTTTCCGAAAATTCGTACAACACTTTCTCCCAATGTTCATCGACTTCTTGAAACAAAAAAATATCTGAATTATTTTTTACAAGTTGTTGCCTTAACTTGGAAATACGATCGTCCATAGCCAAAAGTGGTCCTTGTCCAACATCCTTTCGGATTTTGGTGTAGGGTTTTTGTGCTAATAAATTGGATGTGGAAAGGGTTAGCACTGGCTATTTAAATTCAATTTTAAACCTTAACTCATGTACATTACCGTATGTTTTGCCTGTTGGCCCTTGGTTTTTAAAGCCACATTTTTCCATGGTTCGAATGGATCCCACGTTGCTGTCGAAACAATGACCGTAGGTTTCTTTTAATCCCGTTGACCTTAAGTGTTCAATCAATGATTGAAGGGTTTCGGAAGCATAACCTTTTTGAATGTAATTTAGGCCAATATTGAAACCAATATTATTCGGCAAACCAGGAAAAAAATCTCCGTGCACGACAAAACCAATAATATCATTTTCTGCAATTCGTTTGATGATCCATGTTTTATAGCGATTTCCCCCACTGTTGAGAAAACCATTTAGCTGCCATTGTAGCGTCAGTGGCATTGGCACATGGGCATTCATGTGGGCTAAATTTTCAGTTCCCGCAAAACAATTTTGCCAAAGTTCATTCAGATCGTTAACTGTTTTTATGGAATTAAGGAAGGTCAGTCGATTGGAGCTTTTCATCTTAATTTATTGAATATTAAAAAACAGACTATGCAATCTTACTTTTTCCTTGGAAGTAGAGCATAACATTCCTTAACGTGTAATGGGAAATCTTCGTATTTTATCCAGAAGAACCCTTTATCTCCCCAATCAGCACCCCAGCTATTCATAATTTGGAAAGAACCACCACCTTTTTTATCATCGTAACCAATTAAACACATGGCATGACCACCACTAACGGTTCCAGAATAGTATCCACTCCAAACGCCATCATTCAAGACAGCATTTTGCCAACTATCTCCATTATAACAATGAATCGCAATCACTACCGGCATGTTTGAGGAAATGGCACTTTTTAAACTATTAATATCTGATGGTGTAATTCCATCATATGAATAGAGTTTATCTCTATAATCTTTATCCACAGAAACATCCGTATTGCAACTATTTCGAAAATTCTTAAACAACGAACATCCTTTTCGATGTAGAATATTGAGTGCATATGGAACACAAGCTCCATAACTACATGGATCTTCTTTAAAATGCTTCTTATACCTAACGTATAAATTTAACGGCGAATAAGGTTCTAAAGACGGGTTATTTTCCTCAATTCTGCGGGTAATTGTGAATCCTGCATAAGCGGTTGCCCATGACACGCATGAACCTAATTGACCTTGATCACCAACGCTAGGTGCATACTTGATTAGAGAATATCTACTTCCTTTGTTCGTGTTCGTATCAAGATCTGTTGAATCTATAACAACAATATTCGGATCAACATTTGGATCTATGTCCGTTGTGTCGTCACGAAATATAACTGGAACCGGCGGAATAGGATCCCACCCAGTTGGTAAAA
>JBEIQI010000284.1:0-3559 GCA_040376605.1 Flavobacteriales bacterium
CAATGATGGTTAAGCAAAATAATATGGTAGCTAAAATTCCCTTCATCAACTATTTCAGTTTTTTCTTAGGCATTGCCCCCGGTCTCCCAATCGCCCTTTCATGATTGATCCTAAGATCTTCTGCTAACCATACTGGGCTTAATACCCTTACATTTTTTCCGTACGACATGAGCTTTGAAACAAAATCAATGGTAACAAACATGTCTAATTCAATTTCAAAAGAATTGGAATCTTTTACAATTTTCTGCGATACATGTATAGGGTCCGACTCGATATAGGGAGATAGATCTTGTGAGAACCATAAACGGATCTTTTCTTTTTTCTCTTTATAGCCTCGGTTAATTCCTAAACAATCTCTAAAATATTCTTGTGGATCAAAGTTATCGGGATATTTATATTTTTCTCCCTTTGCCATTTTTATATGCAGAATACGATTCAATCCAAAGGTCCGCACTTCGCCTCTTTGTTCACTAAAAGCTACTAAAAACCATTGATTGCCATATTCTTTTAATACATATGGATGTAGGGTATGCACATTGGTCTGCTTACGCTGGAACGAATAATGGACAATTTCTATCACCTGCTTATTCAAAATATGGGTCACTAGTCTATCGAAAACTTCCAAGCCTTTGGTATCTGGTTTCGATTCGGAAATAATAAAATCGTGTGAAAATTTACCCGCCTTCTTATCGATGGCTAGTTTCTGATAAATTTTCTCCAGCGCCTTTTTATAATTTTTACCCATGGTAGTACCCTCCAAACTTTCCATAAAATTCATGGCCATGCTCATGGCATCTAGTTCAGCATCATCTATGCCTAATCCATCTATCGAATAACCTTCTTCGGTATAATAATAACCCAGGTAGGATCGGTGGAAACCAATGGGAGCATCGTATCCAAGCACTTGATCCTCTTTCATGGCTTTAATATCTTTTTGCACAGTAGAGATGCTAAATTCCGAACCCAGGGTTTTTCTCAATTCAGCCCTTAAATCATCCATGGTTGGATAGGGCTTCTTTTTATTGAGCAAACAACGGTTAATGATTTTGTATCTTAAGTAGGCTTCTTTATTTACAGGCATAGACTATTTTTTTGCTAATATAACAAAACGGAATGAGAATGCGGTGTAAAATATGTTGAAAAACAGATTTGGCCATTCATTTATTTTCTGATCCCATTATTTATATTTGAATTATTCCTCCACTCAAATTCTATTCATAAAAATATACTCCATGACTTCCATAAGAAAAATGAACAAACAAGCTAAGAAACTGGGTCGATTATTGCCCAAAAAAGAAGCCAAGGAATATTTGGAGGCACTGACGGCTGGCAAATGGCCTATGTCTGCGAATTACTCCGAGGAAAGCTTTTTCATGAGGTTTCCCTCATCATCCAGTATAACAAAGGAATCGAACGAAGGTCAATAATGACCGTGAGTTATTCTCCTGCGTCGAAGAGACTTCCGATCGAAATGCTGTATTTTTTTATAGAAAAGAATTCGCTACCGCGAGGGTTTTACTTTTTGTCTTGAAACAAAAAGTAAACAAAAAATTCAAGGCTGCATAAGCTGCAAATGTAAAACTATGGATCATTCCGGTCGTTCACCCAAACTCGTTTACGCTGTTACCCAAATTTTCTATAAAAATTTGGACAGCTGGAACTCAAACATGGGTTCACTATCCTCCATTTATCCTTGTTTTACTATTTACATCTTATGAGGCCGCATTAGCCAAAGCCCTAGCCCCAATATTTCAAGCTAATGCTCAATTCAATATGCCTCCATCCATTCCTCATAGGGAATCAGTTCATAATCCAGACCTGTTACTAAATAAGCAGCGAGTATTTGGCTATAGCGTAATCCTATGATCAACACTTTGCTTTTAGGATCACGTATTATTCGCGGCTTCGACATAATGCAATATTTAATGGGTGTATTTTTCTTGGTGGCCGTAGCATTCATAACTGCCATCAACTCCGGAGAATATTCTAAGGAGGTTAATCCAAAAAATCGATCGGTTTGTACTGTACGCAGGAGGTCATCCGTTAGTTGATGAGGATAATCTTTTCGAATATTATCTGCTTTTCCTTTTCCAAATATCATTCCCTTCAACGGATCATATGGTTCGGTATCATCCAAAATGGTTGATTGACGGAATCTGCCTATATGCTTATACAAGGCAGCTTTAATGGATGTCCAGGTTAAACGATTCATATGCATGGTTTATGGTGAATGGAATCTCTCTTCAAAAAAATAATGAATCCACTTATACACGAATGACTCAACAAGGCATTCATTCTACCAAGTTTCTAATTCAGTTCTTTGAACCCAATAGGTCAAGCTAACACCTTTTATTTTAAATCCTACCTCCTCTTCATCCATCTTTATGATACTTATATGTTCCCTTTTTATTTCAGGTATGGTTTCCGACACATATTCATAAAATTTATCCAAATAGATCTCCCGCCAATTTTGTATTTCACTCGGACCCTCCAATTCAAACCCCACCTGCGAAACCCCATGATCAGTCTTTTGCGAAGCCGGACAAACTTGTTGCTCCGTATGGCTATTTAGAACCTGATTTACCGGAACCACTTCTTCATACTTGTCTAAAAACATCCATCGCCTATACTTTTCCATGTCCGCATAGAAATCGAAACAGGTCTTCAGCCATAGATTATATAATAATGCTTTTATCATGATACGTTCTGATGTTTACTTAATGATAACCCCAACCCATTTCTTATTATTGTGGAGACTCATTCTTTTAACTCAAATTTATTTGAACCAAACGCAACCTAATTGCGCTTGGAGGAAAATTCCCTACATCTTTATAAAATATCTTACATAGACATTGTTATAGGCAATGGTAATCTTGAATAGATGTAAAATTTTGTCTAAATAAACAAACACATTACAAAAATCTCCATCCTAACGCAACCTATCTTCATGAGGTTGGTTAAAAACCATTACCAACCAAACGACATTTGTTGACTCCTTAACGCCGCTTGCGCTGCTTCTTTTGCATTTTTATCTGCCTGCTCCTTCAATAAGTCGCGGCCCTTTCGTTGCAATCTCCTTTTCTCATTCATCCAGGTTTCGCGGTAAATTTTATAATAATAGGCTACCAATCTAAAAGCATCTTCGGGTGTATTCAATACCTTATCCTGTTTGTCGGGATCTGCACAACGCATCACGATATATCCTTTCCTAATGGCATATAAAAGAAATTGCTGCAATTCGGGCCATTGTTTTAATAAATTAAAACTATCTAAAAATGCATTCACCACTCCTTCCGGAAGCCCTTCCATATCCAGGTCGCGGGGAATATAATACCGTTTATGCTTACTGAGTTCAGTGATCCGTTTTTGCAACTTCTCCGAACAAGGATTCTCTTTTATCATCAAATCATTACACATAAGCTCATCTATTCAATTTATTGTTTCTTTAATTTTCCAAATTTCATTTCCATGTTACATTCAAACTGATATTTGTTTTCTGTTTTTAAAAACACATAGCAAAATTGAATCTCCTTTATTTTCCCATTTTCCGATGAAACCC
>JBEIQI010000300.1:0-3303 GCA_040376605.1 Flavobacteriales bacterium
CTCTAAAGAATGGGAGGGAAGAGTTATGACCATTTTTGCTTTAGTGCAAATGTTCATTATTTCGATGGTTTTAGGGGTGGTATTTCAAATACCTGGATTTGAAGAATATAAATTAGGGAGCAACCCATTCACCTTATTTAGAGACAATGCACAGTTTGCCAATATTCCTATATTATTAGAATCTACCTTAGAAAATGGGGTAAGGGTGAATCATTATTTGGATAAATTAGATGGACGAGGATTAAATCCAGCTTTACAAAATTATTGGATGACCATTCATCCACCCACTTTATTTTTAGGTTTTGCATTAACACTAGTGCCTTATTTATTTGCGGTGGCTGGTCTTTGGTCAGGTAAACTTAGTGAGTGGACAAAGCCTGCTATACCATGGGCATTTACAGGGGTTGCAATTCTAGGTGGGGGTGTACTAATGGGTGGTGCATGGGCCTACGAAGCATTAAATTTTGGAGGATTTTGGGCATGGGATCCTGTGGAAAATTCTTCTTTGGTTCCCTGGTTAACCTTGGTAGCTGCTGGACATTTAATGTTAGTACCTAAGAATAAAGGGATCAATCTCAAGGTGGCCATTGTTCTGTCATTATTAAGCTTCTTATTGGTATTGTACTCCACTTTTTTAACTCGAAGCGGCGTATTGGGAGATGCTTCAGTGCATTCATTTACAGATTTAGGAATGACTGGCCAGCTTCTAGTTTATTTATTCTTTTTTATTGCTTTGCCTTCTTTTTTAGGCATTCAAAAAATAACCCATCGCCTCAATTATCTTGCTATATTAGTTGGTATTGTTGTGCTTGGAGTAATTTTTGATGTGCTCCTTTATGCGATGCTTTTTTCCACTATATTCTTTTTGCTAGCTCCCGTTTTAATTGGGAATAAGAACGAAAAATATTATCCTAAAAAGCAAGATGACCATATTTACAGTAGGGAGTTTTGGATTTTTGTAGGAGCATTAGTAGTGGTGGCATCAGCTGTGCATTTAACGGCGGTAACTTCCATACCCGTAATCAATAAAATTTTTAAAACGGCGATGGCTCCAGTTAAAATGGATGACTATAATTTAATTCAAGCGGTATTTGCATTATTTATTACCATGTTAATGGCTGCTATTCAATATTTACGTTATAAGCAGGATACTGCAGGCAAATTTTGGATTAATATTCTTCGTTCTTTAATAGTTTCAATTCTTTTGGTGATTGCAGGTTTATTGGTTTTCGAAGAATTTAGAAATCCACTTTATATAACAGTGGTGCTAACGAGTTTATTTGCTGTTTTAGGGAATGTGGATTATATTATTCAATATCTGCGAAAAAACTGGAAATTAGCCGGACCCTCAATTGCCCATATTGGATTTGGTTTGGTAATTCTTGGTGCAGTTATTTCTGCTGGACATAAAACCATTATTTCGGAAAATAATAATGGGATTAGGTTAGAATTACTGAATGAAGAATTTAAGAATAATGAAAATATCATGCTGCATCAGAATGATACCGTTCAAATGGGGCCTTATTATTTAACCTTCGTGAATGATACCATGAAAGGTCATATTGCCTATTATCAAATTGATTACTTAGAAAAACAAAAGGACGGATCATACTCAAAATCATTTACTTTATATCCTAAGTTAATTACCAATGAAAGAATGGGCAATGTGCCTGAACCTTCTACTAAACATTATTTTCATAAAGATGTATTTACCCATGTTACTTACGTGGATTTAGCCAAAGTAAAAGCAAAATCTGATCCGCAACAAGCTTCCATGCAGCAGGAGAAAGAACGCCAACATTTTACTTTAGAAAAAGGTGATACGATTTTTGGTACCAGTTTCTTTATTGTTTTTCAAGGATTTGAAGCACTATCGGATATTGATCATGTAGATGAATCTCAGCCATTATCCGTAACGTTAAGAGGCTTGTTTTTAGTGCAGGATTTTAAGAAATCCATTGATACAATTCGACCCATTTATGAGGTAAAAGATAATATGCTTCGTACAGAAAAGGATTATTCCGAAAAATTCGGGATAGAAATGGAAGTGGAAAAAATTCTGGATGATAAGCAAATTGAAGTAGCGATGCGGGAAGTGAAATCAGATAATGAAAACTTTATTATTATGCAGGCTATTATATTTCCTGGGATCAATATTTTGTGGTCGGGCTGTTTCTTAATGGTATTCGGTACATTTTTCGCTGTTGTACGCAGATTAGGTCAAAGAAAAAATGGCTGATAAAAGCATTTCATCTATAAGTATTATTGGAGCCGGAAATGTGGCAACACATTTGGCCATCGCATTGTTTGAAAAGGGTATTCCAATTAAGGAGGTTTGGAGCAATCATCCGAATAATGCAGATTTATTAGCTGCCAAGGTGAGTGCCAAAGTATGCAGTGATTTTAAACATTTAAATACAGATGTTCAGCTAGTAATAATCTCAGTAAAGGATGATGCATTATTAGAAATAATTAATCGGCTACCAGAAGGTCTTTCAGCCATTGTGCATACATCAGGAAGTATGGATATGAAGATACTTAAAGATTCAGCTCCTAAGGTAGGTGTATTTTATCCATTACAATCCTTTAATAAAAATGAGCCGATGGCTTGGACTCAAGTTCCAATTTGCATTGAGGCCAATAATGACCCGTTCACCGATGAACTTTTTAAATTAGGGGAGAAGTTGTCTAAAAATGTGCAATACATTAATTCTACTCAACGAATTCAACTTCATATAGCAGCAATCTTTGCAAATAATTTTAGTAATTATTTATTTTCAATGGCCTATGATGTGGTAACAAAACAACATCTTCCGTTTTCATTATTGACACCATTAATTAAACAAACAGCAGATCGGTTAGGAAATGAGGATCCTTTTATCCTTCAAACTGGACCTGCTATTCGAAATGATAAAAAGGTTATTAATGGGCATTTGGACTTGTTAAAGGCCCATCCGGATGCTCAAAAAGTATATGAATTTATTTCAGATCAAATCATAAAAAAAGCCGATCAAAAATGACCGGCTCGATTTCTGAGATAGTAGCTTTTATTTTACAATTTCTAATTTTTCTGTTGTGGAGTTTTTACCATCTGTTACCTGTACAAAATAAAATCCTGTAGCAATATTTTCGGGAATAGATATGGATAAGGTATTTGCATTAGATTCATCTACTTTTTGCATCATCACATATTTTCCAGTAAGATCCATAATAGAAACGGAAATATTTTCCATGTTCCAAGTATTATTTCCTAAATTAATATATAGCATATCAGTTACCGGATTTGGATACATGGTAATAGTA
>JBEIQI010000262.1:0-4210 GCA_040376605.1 Flavobacteriales bacterium
AAAAAAAAGTATCAACGCAATATTGGCATCCATATTCACTCCAGTGCCATCATCTCTCACCCAACCTATACACACTTTATTGGCAGCAGTATTTGGGATATTATTACTTAATGAAGCCGATTTATCTAAATTTCCATTCACATATATTGTTTCTGTGCCATTTCCAAAAGTTGTAGCTACGAAAACATAGGAAGCTGTAGCCGGAGCAACCCCGGATGAATTTGACCAAGTTCCTCTTCCTCCGCAAGAACCACCAGAATATTTACCTCCAGCTCCAATACTAAGCGGGTGTATTTGGGTCCCTCCACAAGAATTATCTCCTGGTCCAACACTCAATAGCCATCGGTAAGAGGTGGTTGTATTTGGTTTAAAAAAGGCAATTGCAGTGTAAGGACTATTTCCTAACGGTAAATTGTTGTAAGTTGTAGAAGCCATCGCTCTTAATGGGTTAATTGCATTGGTAGTTTTAATTACCTTAATGCCATTATCGATAATAAATTGAGGAGAAGGCGTTGACCAATAAATATGATTATTACTTCCACTGATATCCAACCAAGTAGTTCCAGAACCGGAGTAACTTAATGGATTACTGGCGTCCAAGTAAAGTACCAATCCGTTAGTGTTATTAATAATAGTTGTAGGTGTTTGAATCGGTAGTTCAGGAGCCACATACTTATTTTGCCCACCAAACATAGTTCGCTGCGCATGGGAAGTGAATGCGAGGAGCAGAAAGAGTATCGTGAGGAGTTTTTTCATCATACTAGTTTATAAACCAAAGGTTGATTTTTGGGCGTTAAAGATATTTGTAATATCAGTTTGGGTTAAGGCACTGGAATACACCATGGCTGTTGCTATTTTTCCTGTAAATGCTCGTGTAGCAACAAGCACTGGATCACATGCAATAAAAAAATTAAGACCAGATAAGGTAGCATGTGAAAAAGAATTAGTAGCCGTTGTAATTCCAATTGCATTACAGAGGTAGGCAGTTGCGGTAGTTGCACTTACAGTCACCGCAATCATGGACCATTCATTATTTGGAACATATAAATTGGAATTCCAATTGTAGGTTGATATATGATCTGCCCAATGATATCCAACAGAATTAGAAGTATACAAATCCAAACCGGTAGCAGGCACAGTACTTCCGCCAAAACCATTTCTACTAAAAATAACTCCAGTGTAACCCCCTTGTGTTTGTGAAGGATTGACCCAGGCCACAAAAGTGGCAGCAGACAAGGCAACATTACTTTTTGTAGTTGTGGCAATTACATTTGGCCCAAAAGTAAAACTTGCAGGGCTTGAAGTATACGTAGGATTTCCTACCAATGTTGCATGATTGTTTTGCGTACTATTATCATTCCATGCAACTCCATTTCCAGCATAGGAGTTTGCATTTAAATATAAAATAAGATTATTGGTAGGTACTATTGCAGGAGCCACCGGCGCCACGTAATTATTTTGGCCACCAAACATAGTTCTTTGCGCATTGGAGATAAATGCGGAAAAGATGAATAATATGGTGATTAAATTTTTCATAACTAGTTTATGCCAAATGCTGCTTTTTGGGCGTTAAAAATGGTAGTGATATCTGCAGTTGATAAACCAACAGAATAGACCATGGCTGTTCCCATTTTGCCTCTGAATTCTCTACCTGGATATGGATCTAGGCCAATATGAAAATTAGTGGCTCCTTTACTAGTTAAAGAACCATGTCCGTTTCCTCTGGTATCAGAAATTATTCCGCTTGCATTGCACAAATAGGCAGTAAGTTCTGTTTCTTTTACGGATATTACAATCATGGACCATTGATTATTAGGTACAGTTATATTGGATCTCCAGCCCCAATGTTGGTTGTCCCAATCATAGTGTAAAATATTACCTGATAAAAAAATACCAGTACCCCCACCATCAGAACTCGTTCGACGAAAAATAACGCCAGTAAAAGTAGATTGTGCTTGAGATGGATTTACCCATGCGATTAAGGTTAACTGATTACTAATCGTGTACGTCTTTGATGTTGAAGCATTCATATTTGGTCCAAATGTGAAGCTACCTGAAGCAAAGGTAGGATTACCCACTAAGGTGGCCGACCCAGCAGGCGATTGCCCACTTATATCATTCCATGTCGAACCTGAACCTCCATAAGAAGCTGACTTAGTTGCATCTAAATATAACATTAAGCCATTTGTGATAGGTGTGACCAAGTTAGTTAAAATTAGTCCTCTTTCGTCCACACCATATTTACTACTTATTTCACCTGAAGTGGCTACCATAGTTGTCGAAGATGTAATGGGTAACATCTTTCCTTCGGGTGTTTTAGCACAGGCATAAATAGTAGTTACTGTGCTAGTATTGGTACATGACCCGCTCGTTACTTGAACTTTGTAATCGCCGGCTGTTGTAGGAGTATATGTTCTCACAGTTGCACCGGGAATAGCTACATTGTCTTTTTGCCAAGCATAGGCAGTTAATCCTGCGGGAGTGCTTAAGGTGGTCTTGTTGATACAGCCATCGCCTAACACGGTGATAGTTGGAACCGATGGAGAAGCATTTACAGTCGTGGTTATGGGTAACGAAGAAACGCTATTGTCTACAAAACGAGCATTAAACGCACTATAATTGGCGGAAACTTCAGCTGCCGACAAGGCCCGATCATACATCATGACCTTAGAATAATCTCCGTAAACGCCATCGTTCATATCCCAGCGATGCGCAATCCAGTAACCTGTTGATGGCGTTCTCAAGGCCGGAATTGCAAGCGCAGGACTGGTTCCCAAGGAAACGCCATTTCGATAAATCGTTAATGTCGAACCATTGTATGTGCATAAAATTTGCACCCAGTTATTTAAATCGGATGAATAGTCTGTTGGAATTTGATATTTTTTCCAACCTCCATAGTTTATAGCTGCCTCATAACGATAACTGTTATTAGCTGTTCCACTCGTAAGTCCTCTAGCGTTATAGGCCAATACCATATTTACCCTACTTGCTGATGATTTTTCAGCAAAAAAACAGGGAGTATAATTGGTATTCCCTACCACAGAAGGATCATAATCTCCCATGGTTCCGGCGGGCTTTACCCAAACCTCAACCGTATAGGCCGATAAATTTGAAAAACCCGATGAAGAAGATGCACCTGCGCCACTTGTTGTATTACCAAAACGAATCACTCCACCGTTATCCGTTGAATAGGCGCCTCCTGATTGTATGGTAAAATTTGTTACTTCATTTCCAGTAACTAAATTATTCCAAGTTGTACCAGATCCTGAATAACTTGATGGATTTGTGGCATCGAGATTAAGTAATAATCCATTCGAAGTGACCGTCCCTACAAAAGGACCTTCATTTACTTTTACATTTACTTGATCCCCATTTACTAAGCTGGTAGTTGAATAGGTAGAAGATGTAGCGCCATCAATAGCAATATTATTTTTATACCATTGATAATAAGGATTTGTAAACCCGGTTATATTCGCAGTAAATGTGACATTAGTACCCGAGCAAATCGTATTGCTAGGGGCTGCCGATGAGGAGATACCCACTGTTTGCGCATTAGAAATAAATGCAGTGAAAAGGAATAATATGGTGAAGAGTTTTTTCATTAATCTATTTTGCAATACAACGAACTGAATACCTGAAACTATACCAGTTTGCATTTTGGTAAACACCTTGAGTAGGCCAAAACCGTATTTCCTTTGCACTAAAGCTATCTAATCGATCCGTTGTCCAAAAAACAGTTTTAGTAGTGAGCACCGTGCCTGAAAAACCTCCTCCTTCAATGACCCCCGCTTGTGGGATTTTAAGAAAAGAAGCATAGGCTCCTGTAGCAATATTCGTTGCGGAAGAGCTATTCGTTACTAAGCCTGCAGCGATCATTCCATTTAACTCAGCGTTCCATTCTGAAGCAGTAGGCACTCTAAATCCATTTGGACAAGGATTGTTTACGCCCCCGTCTGTATTATTCCAAGGTTGTACATTCCAAACACCTCCTGTTTGGGAATTCCAATCTGCTTGTGATGTCCAAGGCTGAGAACTAATCGAATTGGTGCTTCTTGATGAAATGTCAGTTAATTTTGTAGAATTTTGTGGAGCTGTTCTTAGTTGACCTCCATCCGTAGCTCTTCCCCATAGGAAGCTACATCATTCACACCTGTAGCTGCTTGGGTTGCTCCTAAATTTCTATCCATCCATACTTTTGCGGTGTAGGGGG
>JBEIQI010000222.1:0-5380 GCA_040376605.1 Flavobacteriales bacterium
ACATCTACGCCAGGACTATTGGCCTTAACAAATTCGGCAAATAAAATTACATCTGATTTTTTAGCAAAGTCGGCAGGCTTAATAAATACTTTTACTTTATAGGTATTTTCGAGTTCAGCTTTTAACACCAATAAATCAGCATGGTTACGGGCCGTTAAAATTAAATCGAAACCGGCCTGAGCAAATCTTTCTGCAATGGCTTTTCCTATCCCTTTGGTGGCTCCTGTGATAATAGCGATCATGAAAGTTCTTAAGCGTTTACTTTATCTTTTTGAACTTTGTTTCGGTAAATATTTTTTTCGAGGTATTCAATAATTTTTCCGGCAACATTTACTCCGGTTGCTTTTTCAATTCCCTCTAAACCCGGTGATGAATTTACTTCCATTACCAAAGGTCCTCTTTTAGATTGTAACATATCTACCCCGGCAACGCCTAAACCCATAGCTTTGGCTGATGCAATGGCAATTTCTTTTTCTTCTCTGGAAAGTTTAATTAATTCGGCCTTTCCCCCTCTATGTAAATTACTTCTAAACTCTCCTTCTTTGGCCTGACGTTTCATGGCACCTACCACTTTTCCATCCACCACAAAAGCTCGAATATCAGCACCCTTGGCTTCTTTAATAAATTCCTGCACAATAATACGAGCCTTTAACCCATGGAAAGATTCTATAACCGAAGAAGCAGCGCTTCTGTTTTCAGCCAATACTACGCCGATACCCTGCGTTCCTTCTAATAATTTTATAATCACAGGAAAACTTCCAATCTCAGTAAAAATTTCCTCCACATTGGTTGAATAATTAGTAAATACCGTTTTAGGTAAACCAATAGATGCACGCGATAAAATTTGTAAACTTCTTAATTTATCGCGACTGCGGATAATGGCCTGACTTTCATTAGCCGTAAAAACTTTACGCATTTCAAACTGCCGGCAAACCGCCGAACCATAAAAAGTAACCGAGGCTCCAATACGTGGAATAATCGCATCCACATCATCTAAATACCTGTTTTTATAAAAGATGCGTGGATTTTTTTTCTCGATCACAATATTACATTTCAAATGATCGACCACTTCCGTTTTATGTCCGCGATTTAATCCTTCTTCAATAAGTCTACGAGTAGAATATAAATGTGAGTTCCTGGATAGGACAGCTATATGCATAAAAAATAAAAAGTTCCTGATTAATAATTAAAGGTAAGATATATAAGCAACACAAAGATAATCTTTACTTTAATTTATCGTTGCTTTTATGTCGGTTATGGTCTCTTTTTGTTTTCTTCTCAAAGTTGGCCTCCAGGGCTTCGGTTAATTTAATTCCGGTTTGATTTGCCAGACATAATAAAACCCATAAAACATCGGCCATTTCATCGCCTAATTGGGCCTTTTCTTCGTCTTTTTTAAACGATTGGTCACCATAGGTTCGGGCCATAATGCGGGCCAATTCGCCAACCTCCTCGGTTAAAATGGCCAGGTTGGTCAATTCACTAAAATACCTTACCCCATGTTCTTTTATCCAGGCATCCACCTGCTGTTGTGCTTCCTCAATGGTCATTATTCTCTCAGTTTTGAATCTATGATAATGGTTACCGGACCATCATTTATTAAAGCTACTTTCATATCGGCACCAAAAGTTCCGGTTAAAACTTTCGAACCACATTCTTTTTCGAGTTCCATACAGAACATTTCGTACATCATTTTGGCAAATTCGGGTTTGGCGGCATAAATAAAAGAAGGTCGGTTCCCTTTTCGGGTACTGGCAAACAAAGTAAATTGAGAAATAACTAACACCTTGGTGTCCAACAGATCTGCCAAGGAAAGATTCATTTTACCCTCTGCATCACTAAAGATTCGCATCCTTGCGATCTTTGTAGATAGGTATTCTACATCTTCCACAGTATCAGCTTCCTCTACGCCAACAAAAACTACTAAACCCTTTTTGATTTTGGATTTTACCACACCGCCAATACTTACTGACCCTTCTATTACCCTTTGTAAAATAACTCTCATGAAGTTACGTTTATTAAATAGTTAATTCCCCGTTTATCTGTGAAAGACAAACATTTACCGATAAATTATAACCTTTCAACTAATAAATGTTGAAAATTGAATTTTAACGCAATCTTTTGTACTGTTCCAACGTCTAAATTGGTATTAAATCCAAGTCATATGTCATCAAACGCAAATATAGAAATCAAACAGGTAATATTGCCGTTCGACTTCTCAAATTCAGCAAAAAATGCACTTCAGCATGCTATTTCAATTGCGAAAAAATTTAGAGCCGACCTTACTCTTGTAAGTGTTATGGACAGCTATTCATCACAATGCCTTCATTATAGAGGATCTAAGTTCAGCGAATTTGAGGCTATCGCTAAAGAAAAACTGAATGAATCGGTAAAACAAGTATTCATCTTTAATAAGATTGAATGCCAGGTATTTGATACCAAATGGAGCAAAGCCGTTCATCAATTAGCCGATCAAATGCCTGGATCTATTTTAGTACTTGGAATTGGAGGTAAAGGTCGTGATGGATTTTTTGATGCATCCCATGCCTATCGCAATGTGGATGCCTTAAATATCCCTATGTTGGTCGTTAAAGAAAACCATGTAGTAAGCGATTATAAAACCATTACTACTCCGTTGGACGAAACCTTCCATACCCGCGAAAAACTGCCTTACGTAACTTTATTAGCAAGTGCCTTCGATGCCAAAGTATCGGTAGTAGGTCTACAAACCCATACGGATAAGGACTCAACCAACCATATGCAAGCTATTATGCGTCAGGCATCGCAGTATGTACAAATAAAAGTAAAGGCTTATCAGGATAAATTGGTGAACTCTAAAAATGAAGTAAGCGACCTGGTTAAAACCGCTTCCGAAGATAAAGCCGATTTAATGGTGATTATGAGTTCACACGAAAAATCATTGTTTAATTTATTTTCGGGTCCTTATGCCCAGCAAGTAACAGATAAAGCTACTACCCCCATTCTTATTTGCCCAATCAGGGTTTCATTGGTAATGGGAGCTGTAAGTATTTAATTAAAAAAACATATAGAATGAGAAGGCGTCTACCCAAGACGCCTTTTTTTTTGATTAAAACTCAAACTTAAAATTAAATACGGGCATAATACCAAACATATAATTGGTGCGGATATCGTTGATATAAGGATCAAAATTATAGCTATTGATATTTTTTCGGTTCAATACATTTTGTACATCCAACGAAATTCCGAAGGCCCATTTATTAAAATTAAATTTTAATAAAACCGAGGCATCCCATCTAAAATAATCAGGAAGCTTTTGGGTAAAGGCCTCCCCTTCCACATCTACTTGTCGGCCCAAGGCTTGTGAAGCCGCCAAATCAATAGGAATATATTTATTGCCACCCCTCCAAATAATGCGGGTATTAATGGCCAGGGAATGCACTTTTTTCTTACCGAATTTAAATTCGTAACCACCTAACCAATTAAACATATAATTTCCATTAAATCGGGTCGATTTCCAAACATCATCTCCCATGGTATATTCCGAATTAAATACCGAAGCTGTAAATAAAAAGAAATAGTTTTTCGATAAAAATTTCTCCAGGGTTATTTCAATTCCATAGTTCCTACCTAAACCATTATTGATATAAGTTTTATCCGTATACCCCGAACTTAAATTAAGAGATGAAATTATGCTGCCACTATCGTTATCCACCGGTACATGATATAAATATTGAAAATAGGCCTCTGCTTTAAATCTAAAATTTTCGTAGAACGACCAATCGTAACCTGCCACTACATGTATAGATTTACTGAGATCTAAACTTTTATTCGGTTGGCTATAGTTTACCGAATCCAGTTGCACCCTACTCATATAGGTAGAAATAGGTTCAACCCGGCTATGTATACCAGCACCTAAGGATAGGCTATGGCGGGGATGTACTTTATATTTAATGGCCCATCGGGGTTCAATATTATAAGCATTATTAAATAAAAAATATAAGCTATGAATCCCGGTTACCATTTCTACCTTATCGGTAATTCGGTATTTCCAATTAAAATAAGCTTGTAATAAACCACCGTTCCCTTCATCATCGAAAAAGGTAGCTACCTGGTTAATATCAAAACGTAAACCTTCCGAAAAAATATCAAAAAACAAATGGCTATAATAAACCCCCGCTTTTATGGTATGCTGTGCATTAAATTTATGATTGATAAAACTATGGGTACGAATGGCATAATAAATATATTTTTCGTTATAAGCCTTTTGCAAAACATAATTATTATCTAATGAATCTAACCCATACGAATTGTTTTCATAAGAAAACGAAACGATATTTTTTAAATACGTTTTATTGTTTTTAAATCCATAGGTATGGGTAATTCCGGTAGCTCCTACCCACGAAATTCTATTGTCCTGAAAACGTTCTCTGCGTTCGGACCATTCCAACGAATCTTTCACGGCAATTTCTCCGGCCGTATTATTTCCACCAATTCCCCAGAATGAAATAACACCCCCCTTTTTTATGGGGAAATTAAAATTAAACGAAAGGTCCTGAAATACCGGAACCTGTCCGTTATCCACAATAGGTAAACCCAATAAATTAAACAATTGTAAAGTAGAATAGCGGTAATTAATTAAATAACTCCCATCATACTTTTTACTAAAGGGACCTTCTAACATTACCTGAGCCCCCAATACCCCAAACTGAAAAGCATAATGTCTTTTTTTATAATTCCCTTTTCTAAATTTAATATCAAATACCCCCGATAAAGCATTACCATAATCGGCCGAAAAAGCACCCGTCATAAAATCGCTGTTATCCAAAACCTGCGAACTTAAAATAGAAATTCCCCCACCGGTTGAACCTTCTCCACTGCTAAAATGGTTGGGATTCGGAATTTCAATTCCTTCAATTCGCCACAATAAACCTCTTGAACTATTTCCCCTCACTATAATTTCGTTGCTGGCATCATTGCTGGTAGAAATTCCGGCAAAGGATAATGACATCCTTGCAGGATCATTAAAGCTGGCCGAATAACGTTGGGTTTCCTCCACCGAAAAAGTTCGAACACTAACGGTCGACATTTCATTTAAGGGTTTATCCTTATCCGTTTTGGCTACAATGGTAGCCTCCTTCATATCATTAATGGTTTCGGTAAGATCAATGTTTAAATTGGTTTCTTTACCGGCGGCTACGGTTACCTGTGGTAATACCAAAGGCTCATAGCCCATATAACTAATGGCAATATCATATTTACCGTACTTTAAATCTTTAATCATAAACTTACCATCCGCATCGGAGGTGGCAGTAATTAAAGGATCGGTATTAAGTACAGTAATAATGGCCCCTTGCAAAGGAGCTTTACTTTCTTTATCTACTAGTTGCCCTATAATACT
>JBEIQI010000329.1:0-2720 GCA_040376605.1 Flavobacteriales bacterium
AAAGGACTTGGTAAAACAACGTATAGACGCTCAGAACAAACAAACCAAGGCCTTATTCGGTTATACTTTTATGCTCAACGGGAAAGAAATTACTCCGAATGATATCGAAAAAGGATTACGTGAAGAAACCGATATCAATAAGCGTTTAAAGTTATGGGAAGCGAGCAAAGAAGTGGGTAAAACTTTAAAAACCGGATTGGTTGAACTACAACAATTGCGCAATAAAACAGTACAAGCTTTAAACTATAAAGATTATTTCGATTATCAGGTTTCGGATTATGGAATGACCTCGGATGAAATGATGGATTTATGCAGAAAATTGGTAACCGAAGTTTGGCCTTTGTATCGTGAATTACATACCTGGGCCAGGTACGAATTAGCCGGAAAGTATAAACAAGAAGTACCTGATATGCTTCCTGCCCATTGGATGCCCAACCGTTGGGGACAAGATTGGACCGCCCTGGTAGAAATTGAAGGACTAAATGCCGATGATTCCTTAAGCAAAAAAACACCCCAGTGGATAGCTCATATGGCCGAAGATTTTTATGTAAGTATTGGATTTGCAGAACTTCCTCAATCCTTTTATGAGCAATCCAGTTTATATGCTTTAGAACCCAATGCAAAGTATAAAAAGAATACCCACGCCTCAGCATGGCACATGGATTACGATAAGGATGTTCGGTCATTAATGAGTATTGAGGCCAATTCGGAATGGTGGGAAACCGCTCTGCATGAATTAGGACATATTTATTATTATATGAGTTATTCCACTCCTGATGTTCCCATTATTTTGCGTAATGGAGCTAACAGGGCATATCATGAAGCCTTTGGTACCATGATGGGTTTAGCCTCTATGCAAAAACTATTTTTACAACAATATAAACTTGTTCCAGCCGATTCTAAAACAGATGAAATGAAAGTGATGCTGAAAGAGGCATTAAACTATGTTGTATTGATTCCGTGGGCTGCTGGCACCATGACCGAATTTGAACACGATCTTTATTCAAAAAATTTACCTGCCGATCAATACAATAAAAGATGGTGGGAAATTGTAGCCAAATGCCAGGGGATTGTGCCTCCATCCGAAAGAGGAGAGGAATATTGTGATGCGGCAACTAAAACCCATATCAATGATGATCCGGCTCAATATTACGACTATGCCTTATCGGGTGTTTTATTGTTTCAATTTCATTTACATATTTCCAAAAATATTTTGAAACAAGATCCACATAATACCAACTATTATGGCAATAAAGAGGTGGGTAGCTTTTTACAAGATATCATGAAGCAAGGTGCTACCGTAGATTGGAGAGATGACATGAAAAAACGATTGGGCTCTGAGATTTCTGCCTCTGCAATGTTGGAATATTTTGCGCCCTTAACCGATTATTTAAAGGAGCAAAATAAAGGCAGGACCTATACTTTGCCGGAGAAGTTTGTGCCATAGTTGGAGCTTCGCACTGGGGGATCCCCCAGTGAAAAGCTCAAGGAGAAAAAATCCTATCTCACAAATCTTTTAATGATCAAATAAATAATAATCATTCCTGCCAATGAGCATGCCAATAGAATGATCTTTTCACGAGGTGTACCGTAATTATCATCACGTCGGGCATCAATTACAATTTTTTTATCCTCCTGAATCATGGTGAGGGTGTCCTCCCCTACTATCTGCCCATTGTTATAACTCATTTCTAAAAAAGCTAATTCCTCATTCAAGGTTACACCGCTATAAATAGTATAATCATCCATTTCGTCTCCCTCTGGAAACTTTCTACTTCTTTCGCAATAGTTCACTAACCACTTTTTATTGATGGAATCCTTCTTGGCATAAATCAACCATTCATCACCAGGAAAAAAAGGCATTTTACAGGAGGTCGCATTGTCATAACCAATTTTAATATCCCTTGGAATTAATCCTTTATAAGGAACCCCCACCACAAATTCGGCATAATCCTCGTTGGGTTGATGAATGATCCGCTTGATATATCCCGAAAAAATTAAATCATATTGATCTGTTTGTTCACGGGATATCTTAGGCAAATTGGTCTCACAATTACAAGCCAAAACATAGTTTAATGTCAAAAATCCAATGACCAGAAATCCGAATATTTTTTTTAGCATTTTACAAAAGTATCATGAATGAATTTTTCTGATTTCGACATATATTCATGCATATAAGCGTCCTCTTTTAAGAAGGGCACTTCTTTCCTATATTGTGTCATGAGATTTTCAATAACCTCCGATGATTTTGAAGGCCTTCTAAACTCCATTGCCTGAGCCGCCGTAAACAATTCAATGGCCAATACCGATTTTAAATTCTGCACTATTTTATAACATTTGGTGGCTGCATTGGCTCCCATGCTTACATGGTCTTCTTGTCCCTTACTGCTATCAATGGTATCTACCGATGCCGGCATACTCAACTGTTTATTCTGACTTACAATAGAGGCTGCTGCATATTGTGCAATCATAAATCCGGAATTTAATCCGGCATCTGTGGCTAAAAAATTAGGTAGCTCACGATTACCATTAATTAACTGATAAATTCTTCGCTCCGAAATAGAGGCCATTTCGGAAGCTACAATGGATAAATAATCTAAGTTAATGGCCAAGGGCTGACCATGGAAATTTCCACCACTTATAATTTCGTCATCATCGGGAAAAATCGTTGGATTATCCGTAACTGAATTAATTTCAGTGGTAAATATTTTTTCGATATG
>JBEIQI010000364.1:0-2096 GCA_040376605.1 Flavobacteriales bacterium
AAGCAAATTTTAAAATCTCCGTTGGGGTGTCGGTTGGCCATGTTGTAACTGTAGGTATAATCGGTTCCCAGGAGCTCGGTGGAGATGAGGGCCAGGTTTATATCTAACTCGGCACCCAATAAAATGTGGTTACCTATGAGCCTGGAATATTTAAAACCTGCTGTACCTCCCAAACCAAATTTTGATTGAAATACCTCGTAATTAATGGTGGTTTCATACGTTCCATATAAGGTGGTTTCGCTAACTTTTTGTTTAGTGGTAGCCAAAAAAACGAATCCAATTTTCATTGATAAAATGTTGCGTTTGATATGGAAAAATTTAAAGTTGATGTGCATAGGAAAATATATACAACCGGTTTCAATGGTTCCTCTTTTGGGTGGATTAATGAGATCGGCCCCTTGGTTCCAACGGGAATTATTGGGAAAATAACCGATGCCTAAACCAATTTGAAATTTATCTAAATTGAGGTGAGCTCCCACTTCGCCCATGGCACCCGGATTTGAATAATTATTAAAAAAGGGATAATCGTAAATAAGGCCCGCTTTGGCAAAAAGGCTTACCGATACCTTGGCGGTATCTTCGGTAAAACGGACATATTGAGCCGATGCCTGGGCAATGGATTGATAAGAAAAAACCAAACAACCAATGATCCCTAATAACCTTCGCAAAATCATAACCAAAGGTAAATATTTTTAATTAGTTAATGTGACTAGCTAAGGTAGGATATTCCACCTGATTTACTTGCCCATTTATTGAACCCTATTTTATTTCAATACCACCAATTTAAAGGTTTGTGGGATTCCTTCTACTGTAGCAAAATAGGTGCCGGATGCCAAGGTGGTATTGGAAAAATAACCTCAAGTTACCAATATGTTAAATCCCATAAAAAATATTATGCATGCATAACTCGATGAAATTTTATTATATTTGGGTATAAAATAAACAAAACATATATGAAGAAATTATTACTATTTGCAGTATCTGTAGCCTTTGTAGGCATGGCCAATGCTCAAGATTGTACACCATTAATTAATGTATCAGCAACTGAAGTTGGTTTAAATCCAAATCCACCCGCTGGTTCTGTAGCCGGTGTTCCTTATGATGAAGTGAATACCTTGGTTCTTCCTGGTAGTGTAGATAACTCATTAACTCCAACTCCGGGTGATTCTATTCCATTATGCTTATTGTCTATTATGTCAGTTACCGGATTACCAGCAGGATATTCTTATGATGTTTGGGCATTCCATGCAGGTCCAGGTAGCCAATATGACGTGATAGCTCAAACAGTGGATACCATCCACATTTTTACAACTCCAGTTACACGTGCTTGTATCCGTTTAAAAAATCCATCTCCACCAGCTTCATCTGATATGGGTGATGGTTTAATGGACAGAGATACTGCCAGAATTACTATTGTTGTGGGTGCTTGGGCTGATTTAGGTATTGGTTGTTCTGACCTTTCTGGTTTAGGTGGAACTGATACTTTTGAAGTTGCTTTAGCTATTAAAGATGCCGTTTATGCAGGTATTGGTGATGAAGAAAACAATACATTTACTGTAGGTGGTAATCATCCAAACCCAGCTAATGAGGTTACTTATTTAAACTTTACTACTCCAAATGCAGGTGATGTTACTATCACTTTATTTGATGCCGTAGGAAGAAATGTAAGAAACATTCAAATTGGTTCTACTCCAGGAGCAAATACTTATGCTTTAAATACCGCAGATTTACGTTCAGGTGTTTATATGTATAACGTAAGCTATAATGGTAAAACCATCAGCAAAAAATTAATTGTAAACAGATAAGAATTTCTTTTTTTAGATATGAAAAGGCGATCCATTGGGTCGCCTTTTTTTATGCGGGGGGGGGAGGAAGGTTTAAGGGTGGTTTGGAGATTAGTACTTATTGCTTCGTGGCTAGAGATCCCAGCCGAAGCTGGGAAACGGTTGTTATAATATAGTAGAGCTTCGAGCAACCAGTTGCTCGAAGCTCTACTATTAAAGTTTGGCTGATTCCCAGCTGCGGCTGGGATCCGTTGGTGCGAAGAAAGGAGCTGTAACCCCTAACAAAGAAGCAAAAAATATTTTAATTTTAGT
>JBEIQI010000321.1:0-2851 GCA_040376605.1 Flavobacteriales bacterium
CTTGTTCCTGGTTTAATGTGGTAAGCACACCAAAAATTACAGGTCGTTTACTGGCTAACTGAACATCCATACAACCTTTAGCAACGGCATCACAAATAAAATCGAAGTGAGGGGTCTCACCTTGTATTACACATCCTATACAAATAACACCATCTACATTATAGTTTTGTAGAATGGTTTGTGCCGCATATGGTAATTCGTAACTACCCGGCACTTGATAAATTTGAATATTTTCTTTTTTAACGCCTGCTTTTTTTAAGGTAGCTATAGCGCCATCCCGCAGAGCAAAAGTTACTTTTTGATTCCATTCAGCTACAACAATAGCTATAAAAGCATCTTTACCATTGGGTGTTTCGGAAGCAAAAGAACTCAGGTTTTTGTTTTTGCTTGCCATTGCTTTTATTTACCAGTCATGGTTTTTAAACGGGCAATATATTTTGTAATATCTCTACCTTCTTGAGTATTACCGTATTCCTTTTCGATTTTGATATAAGTAGCTAAAGCTTTATCATAATCCTTTAAGTCTTCCTCGTAAGTTAAAGCAGCTTTTTTAAGATAGATGGGAGTGGTAAAAGAATTGGAATTTCTACGTGCAGCTTTCTCATAATATTTTACAGCATCTTCGCTATTCCCTAATTCTCTGTAAGCATCACCAATACAACCTAAAGCAATAGAACCTAAAATAACATCATTGGTGGAGAATTTCTTCAAATGGTCAATCGCCTCTTCGTATTTACCCAAATGTAAATTAGAAATACCTGCATAATACCTTGATAAGTTGCCTGCTTTAGTACCTCCGTATTGATCAATAATTTCATTAAAACCCATAAATCCTTCCATACCATTAGCCTCAGCCCTGCCATTTAATGCCAGGTTAAAGGAATCTAATTGAAAGTAAAATTCGGCCTTAAACATAGCAGCGGTAGCTGCTTTCTCCTTTGGAGCCTTAATTTGATTGTTATAATAAAAAATACCACCTACAACAACAACAACTGCTACTGCCGCAATGATAATAACCTTCTTATTCTTGTTATAAAAACTATCGAGAGATTTTAAAGAAAAACCGGTACTTGTTGATTCTTCATTATTTTTTTCTGCCATTGTTTATTTCTTTAGGCTGCAAAAATAAACTTTTTTTCCAATGAGTATAACTTTGCACCCTAATAACATGAATGACTGGTAAGTTTAATAAGGCCATTTACGGGGTCTGCTTTCGGTTAAACCGCTAAAATGTTACCTTTACAGGGGAATTGGCATGAAAATAGACTGGCTGCATATATTAAATTTCAAGAATAGTGAGGAACGTGAATTAGCCTTTAATACAGGTATTACCTGCATCGTTGGACCTAATGGCAAGGGAAAGACCAATTTATTGGATGCCATTTATTATTTATGTTTTACCCGAAGTTTTCTAAATACCTCAGATACCCAGAATATTCGTCAAAATGAGGCCTTTTTTATGATTGAAGGCCGTTTTAGCCGCGAAGACCATGAGGAACAGATTCAAGTAAGCTTTAAAAGGGGCCAAAAGAAGGTTATCCGTCGGAATAAAAAGGAATATGAAAAATTGGCAGATCATATAGGACTTTTGCCAGCCGTAGTGGTTTGTCCTCAATATTCATCCATTATTACGGGAGGCAGTGAAGAAAGGCGACGGTGGTTGGATATGTTTTTATCACAATTTAACCCCATTTATCTTCAGCAGCTCATTAATTACCAAAGGGTTCTACAACAGCGAAATAGCCTCATAAAACAAATGGCAGATAGTGGGAGATGGGATGAGGCCACCTTATTGGTCTACGATGCTCAATTGGCTAAATACGGCCAGGAAATCTACCAGGCACGAAAAGAATTTATTACCGAATTTATTGGAGTTTTTAATGAATTCTATCATTTTATTACCGATGGGGAAGAAGAAGTAAGTCTGGCTTTACAATCACATTTAGATGGCAATGAGACTTTAGAAGATTTACTGGCAAAATCAAGGGCAAAAGATAGGGCATTACAATATACCACCTCTGGCGTTCATAAAGATGATCTAGATTTTGGGATCAACGGCTTAGCCGTTAAAAAATTTGCATCACAAGGGCAGCAAAAGTCATTTTTAATGGCTCTAAAACTGGCCGAACACCATTTTTTATCAATCAAATTAAAAGCAAGTCCATTATTAATGTTGGATGATGTATTTGATAAATTAGATGAACATCGGGTAAAGCGGATTTTAAAAAAAGTTTCGGATGGAAGTTTCGGTCAGGTATTGATAACCGATACCGGAGCAACTAGGCTTAAAGATCTTTTTAAAGATCTTGGAATGGATGCCAGTTTTTATGATATTTGAAGGAAGATAGCTTAAAGTTTAAGGTTTAACTTATGGCCTTGTTTAGAAAGAAATTAGAAGTATGCAAAAATCGAATGATTTAACTTTAAAGGAAGCGATGGAGCTCATGCTTAAAAAATTTAAGCTCGAGCAAAAGGTTACCGAAACTGATATTTTAAAAGCTTGGATTAAATTAATGGGAGCTTATGTTGCGGGCAATACCACTAAGGTAGAATGTGTAAAAAACAAAGCCACTATTTATCTGAAATCGGCAGTTATGCGCAACGAATTTTCTATGGAAAAGGAAAAAATTATTGATATGATTAACGATGAACTAAAGCAAACCGTTATCAAAGAAATAGAATTTAGATAGTTAAATAAAAAATAAAAACACAAGAGTATGTTTGGAAATATGATGGAGCGCATGCAGGAAATGCAGCAAAAAACAGAAGATGCCAAAAGAAGATTAGATAATATCACTGTTACCGGAGAAGCACCTGCGGGGGCCGTAGTCGTTGAAATGACAGGCAATAA
>JBEIQI010000323.1:0-2827 GCA_040376605.1 Flavobacteriales bacterium
TCCAATTGAATTTACAGATACCTTCACCCATTAAGCTGATTACTAAGCATCCGGGCATTGATATGGGCATTCAGATTTATATTAAAAGAGATGATTTAATACATCCGGAAATCAGCGGAAATAAATGGAGGAAGTTAAAATACAATATTGAACAGGCGAAATTACTCAACGCTGATACTTTAGTTACTGCGGGAGGGGCTTGGAGCAATCATTTGGCGGCCACAGCCGCAGCAGGTAAATTATTGAATTTTAAAACCATTGGTATAATAAGAGGTGAAGAACCACCTCAATGGAGTTCTACTTTATTGTATTGCAAGAACCAAGGCATGGAATTTATTTTTAAAGCCCGTCGTGAATTTGATCGATTGCATAATTCTATTAGCAATGATTCGCTAAATTCCTTTCAGTCTTTTTATATTCCCATGGGTGGTGATAATGAATGGGGGAGGCTGGGTTGTGAAGAAATAATGAATGAAATTTCTGTAGATTTTGATGTATTCTGCCTGCCGGTTGGTACCGGTGCTACGCTGCAAGGGGTTGCCAATAGTTGTACAGATAAAAATATTCTGGGATTTTCGGCCTTAAAAAATCCATCCCAGCATTCCAATGAATTGATAGAATGGGTAAATAATCGTTCGGATATTGAATTATATTTTGATAATCAATTCGGAGGATTTGCCAAATCTTCCGCTGAGTTGGAGAACTTTATTGTTTCTTTCTACCAACAAAATAAAATCATGTTAGATCCCGTTTATACAGGAAAGATGATGTTCTACTTGTTTGAATCCATTAAAAGGAATCAATTTAAGAATGGAACTAGCATTGTTTGTTTACATACAGGAGGGTTACAAGGGATAGCAGGATATCCGGATTTACACAGACGCTTGTTTACAAGTTAGGGCCAAAGAGGTTTTTGAGAGGGTTGTTTGAACTAATTTTATACAGAATTTATGTTCAAGATGAAAAATATTTTAGTGGGATTTTGTTTATTATTTTCGGTGCCCCTGATGGGTCAAAAATTTACCACCGATGACTATATCCGTATGTATAAAGATTGGGCTATAGAAAATATGCAAATGAAAAAAGTACCTGCCAGTATTACTCTAGCTCAAGGTATTTTAGAGAGTGGAAATGGTAATAGTTCACTTGCAACCAAGGCTAATAATCATTTTGGTATTAAATGTCACAAGGAATGGACCGGAGCCACCATGCACATTGATGATGATGCCCCCAACGAATGTTTCAGAAAATATCCTTCTGTTTTAGAGTCCTATAATGATCATGCTGACTTTTTAACCAGTAGAGAAAGATATGCAGGCTTGTTTAAATTAGAAATCACAGACTATAAAGGATGGGCGCAGGGATTAAAGGATGCTGGTTATGCTACGAATCCTAAATATGCCACCTTGTTAATTGATTTAATTGAGAAGTATAAATTATATGATTATGATTTGTTGGCACTTAAATCCAATGTAAAGGATCAGGATAAAACGAACAATAATACGAACGCTATTACTAATACTGGTGAAAAGAACAAACTCATTTATATTAATGGATTAAAAGCAATAACCGTTCAAAAAGGTCAAACCAAGGCTGATATTGCTTTACTTTTTGAAATGAAGGTGAGACAAATTGAAACTTATAATGAATTAGGCACGGCAGATGTAGTTACAGAAGGCACGGTTCTTTTTTTGGAACCTAAAAGAAATTCGGCGGAACCCGCCTTTAAATACCATACCGTTAAACAGGGCGAAACATTTTATAGCATTGCCCATCAATATGGCATGAAAACAACTGCCTTAATGCGCAAGAATAACTGTTGGTATGCGTCTGTATTAAAACCCGGCGATCAACTGAATCTTCGTAAAAAGAAATCCCTTCAATAAATTAATCCTTTTTTGCTCCTGGAGCGCTGGTTGCACCTGCTACCTGTATCGTAATTTTCGAAGCCGAAAGGGTAATGCTGGTTTCATTGCTATATTCATTATTCTGATAAAAACTCATGTTGAATGAACTGCTAAAACCATTTTCAAAACTGATGGTTTGTAATACAAGGTTCTCATCGCTATTCGAGATTTTTATCTTTCCATGCTTTTTTGCAATATCAGGACTATTGATCCAATCCCAAATAAATTGATCCATTTTGGTGGTTCTTATTTGAAATTGTAAAGTTTGGTCGTTAGGACTGGGATCGTAACCCGAGCCGCGATTATAAGTATTGATATTCACACTGGAGAGGTGATATACTTTTCCTTCAACTTCGAGGGTGGTTTTATACATATTGCTTGATTTTATTGGCATAAATATAAATAATCTTAAACCATTTTGTTGGGACTTTTAAAATATGACCAAAGTCATTTTTTGTATTTGATCCCGCTGTTATATTTGAACGTTTTCTGATTTATGGGAAAAAACGCTATTTTGGGTCAAAATTCAATTATTCAGAAAATGAATACGGAAATGGGACTTGCTGCTTTGTTTGAGCATGCCACAGAGGGGATCTTGGTTACCAATAGCAAGGGAGAAATAATTAAAGTAAATCCGGCAGCCGAAAAATTGTTTGGGTATCATCATGCTGATTTGTTGGGGAAAAGAATTGAGGTACTTATACCTGCTCGATTTTCAAAAAAGCACGAAACTAACAGAGATGGTTATCATCAAAATCCTCATGCAAGGTCCATGGGTAAGGGGTTTGATTTATACGGGCTTAAGCAGGATGGAAGTGAGTTTCCAGTAGAAATTAGTTTAAGCCCTTTTGAGAATGAGAATGGGAAGTTTGTGATTGCCTTTATTGTGGACATTACCGAACGAAAAGAGGCCGAAAAAA
>JBEIQI010000316.1:0-2989 GCA_040376605.1 Flavobacteriales bacterium
AAAGTACATCAGAACAATAATATTTTTTAGGGTTTATAATGATTGTAAGGCTATTTTTATACATTTAATATGAATTCATAATAGGAATGAAATTTTTAAGAGTCGTTTTTCTGGTAATATCTATCAACCTAGGCAATATGATTTATGCTCAAGGGTCATATATTCCATATAAGGAAGAGGTAGTTTTAGATGGAAGAATCAAAGAATGGCCAGTTCAATTTCCACTTATCACGTTTACCCAGAATAATATACCCAAATTTAATTCTAATACTATTAGTATTTATGCTGGATGGAATGAGACTAATTTGTTTATTGCATTTAAGGTAGATGACAGAAACCTTGTTTTGCTTAGCAACGATTCCACCAAGACTTATTTGAACGATGCTGTTGAATTTTATATAGATCCTTTTTCAGATAGTAAAGAAAAAATGGATGTAAACGACTTTCAGTTTATTATTAATATAGAAAATCAGGTTTCCATTTTAAAAGGCGATTACAGAAAAACAGATAGTATCGATGTTTTGGCTCCTAAAGAGCAAGGGATTACTACATTGGTTTTTAAATCTGCTACCCAAATAATGGGTAAAATAAATGAACCTGGCATCGATACTGGTTATATTGTTGAATTAGCTATTCCTTTGGCTGCAATTGGAATCATTCCGATGGAGGGGGTAAAGACCAAAATGGATTTTTGTGTAAATGATGCAGATAGTTTATTGGATATTGCTCCTATTCCCGATACAGCTGAGGTTCCTGGTTTTTTTTATAGTAGTTGGAAAGGGTCACGAGATTTTAGTTATCCATCAGAGTGGTCAGTTTTTGAATTGAAGGGTAAGCCTTCTTGGTTTGGTTCCTTTTTAAAAGTAAACACCAAGCTAATACTTTGTGTGGGAATATCAATTTTGCTATTGGCTGGAATTACAATTATATGGTTGTTAATTCGTATTAGCCAGCTTAAAAATGTTCCCCAAAAAGCCGGCTTGCAGCAACTTATTGATATTCAGAAGTATATCGATGAGCCAATTAATATTCCAGATAGTCTAAAAAACAATGAGGATAAAATAACATCAGAAGTTAAGTTGGATGGGGTATCAATATTCGAAGAAAAAGCTTCGCCTAAAGAAGAACCCTTGGTTATTAAAAAGGCAAGGAATTATATTCAAATGAATATTGAGAACGAAATTGAGCTTGAGAAATTATCCCGAGAATGTGCAGTTAGCTCTCGTCA
The DNA here is from genome assembly GCA_040376605.1 of Flavobacteriales bacterium. Classification (GTDB taxonomy): domain Bacteria; phylum Bacteroidota; class Bacteroidia; order CAIKAF01; family CAIKAF01; genus JANWKQ01. The sequence goes on from JBEIQI010000316.1 coordinate 1,229, forward strand.
ACTTCAAAGGATATTTAAAGATCATCTAAACATTACTCCATCAAATTTTATTGTTATTCTTAAAATGGAAGAGGCTAGTAGTTTGTTAAAAGTAGGAGAGAAAAATGTTACTGAAATTGCTTATCACTTGGGATACTCAGATCCGGCATACTTTACTCGTGTATTTAAAAAGTATTTTGGCTATCCGCCAAGTAAAACACCCAAATAGAATTTTAATTGTTTGATTTACAGTATTTTAAAATTCAGCCATAGGCGCCTCTTGTCGTTTTATTGCAAGTATTTGTCGCCAAATTTATCCCTATTTCATCCCCCACAGGATACTTTTGTGCTTGTTATAACAAACAAAATATCAGATCTGGTTTTTTATTAATTTTTAAAAACTAAAAATCATGAAAACTAAAAAAGCTACTATTTATTTCACTGGTGCAGGTATCAGTATTTTATTATTTTTACTATTAGTAATAGGCTCCCAAAGTGCACATTGTCAAATTCCAGCATTTCCGGGAGCAGAAGGCTTTGGAGCAAATGCATCTGGGGGCCGAGGAGGCCAAGTTATTTATGTTACCAATACGAATCTTACCGGCCCTGGTTCTTTCCATGAAGCACTCAACACCCCAGGAGCAAAGTACATCCTGTTTCAATGCAGCGGCGTGATAGATGGCGCTGTTGATATTCCGGTTGGTAGCCATGATATAACCATTGCTGGCCAAACATCACCTCATGGAATTATTGTAAGAGGTCTTCGATGTTATGAAGAATTCGGACCATCAGGAACCAATTTTATTATCAGACATATTAGAAGTAGGGCAGGAAACACAACATATTATCCAACCAGCAACGAAGTAACTAGTGATGGATTTACTTTGGGAGGTGTTCATAATGCAATTGTGGATCATTGCTCAGCAGGACATCAGGAAGATGAAGCTTTTGATATTTCAAGAAGTTCTTCTATTTCTGTTCAAAATTGTTTATTTGGAGAAACTTTAGGAGGGCATGGTTATTTAGGAGGGATGCTTACCAATTATAATTTAAGTACGAGCAGGTTGGATAGTTTATCTATTCATCATAATATATGGAATAGAATTGGTGGCCGTTTCCCGGAATTTAGCTGTGAAAGCGCTGATTGTGATGGGCATCGGATGCATGCTGAAGTATCCAATAATTTATTTTATCATCATGGGGCTACTACGTCATATACAGGTTCGCTAACACAAGGTTCTGGAGGGCCATTTACCTATTATATTGATGTTAATTTTGTTAATAATTATTGTTATGATCCGGTATCATATACTAATGCAATGTTCGAACATGGTTTTTTGGATATAGCAGTTAATAATCTTTATACAAGTGGAAATATGATGAATTTGTATCCATCAAATTCAGACTATGATCTTTTTTATTGTTGTAATGATTTCCCAACCAATATTCCAAATACGGATATGGGAGTAGCTAATCAACTCGCTGCCCGTCATAATTTCCCTTCCATTAATTATACACCTACAACTGGATTATTAAACTACATGTCTACCAATGCTGGTGCATTCCCTCGCGATCCAATGGATACACGGTTAATGCATCACGTTGCCAACCTTACCTTCGATCCTTTAAATTGGGACACAACTTCAACTACTGATGCTTTAAACATTCCTTTCTCTACTGCCGATTTTCCTACTGATTCCGATTTGGATGGTATGCCGGATTATTGGGAGCTAAATAAAGGTTTAAATCCTGGAGTTCAAGATCATAATGGAACCAATTTAT
>JBEIQI010000152.1:0-7385 GCA_040376605.1 Flavobacteriales bacterium
GGATAAATCAGCTTTTACAAATACCTCACCGCCTTTACCATAAATCAAAATATCATTTACCTTAATTTTTTTCTTTTTACTTACTTCAAATGTTGAGTCTTTAAAATTTCTATTGGCAAGTTCAGTTGCCATCTTAAAGTCAATGGTAACAGGCAACTCTACATTGAACTTATTATCCATTTTGTCCTTAATCACAGGATCTGCAAGGGTGTATTTGCGAGATACAACAGGCTTATCACCTAGTTTAGTATCAATAAAGGTAGAGAGACCCGCATTGAGTTTAAGTTTCTGCTTATCGCAATGTAATGGTGTTAAATAAATTTCAACGGGAGATAACGTAAGCCATGCTTTATAGGTGCTATCCATTAACTGTGGTTCTTGAACCAAATCCCAAACATCGGTTATGTATTTTTTTAAGGGCACACTTTTCGACACTTCTTTGTCGATGCTGGTTGTGATGCTGTGCATATTCGACATGAGGGCCGACTTAACTAAACTTGTAATGGGTATTTGAATCACCTCCACACCTATATCAAATGATAATGTGGGCTTGGTAATAAATTTGACATCTGTAGCTGTTGTGGTAGGTAGAACCTCCCAGTTCTTTCCCACCTTTAAGTTGGTTTGCAAATAAATATCCATGTTAAAGGTAGTTGCCTTTTCAATGGATGGACAAATAGCACATGGATCTACTTGATACTTAGCCCAGATTTCAAGAGGTAAATAAAGTTTAAGTATATCTTTATCTCCTTCTGCGGTGATTTCTTTTTTGGTTCTCCAAACCCTTACCTGTAAATTGTCGTTATCGTTATTTTTATAGTCAATATCCTCATATATCAAACCATTCAACAGATCATTCATCGCCTGCGTGATGGTAGTCATTTGAATTTCTATGGGCATACTCAAAGTACTGGCCTTAGGAACATACTTATCGAGATCTTCGTTATAGTCTGGAGCAGGCGAGTCGAATCTTTTTACGGCACATGATCCTAAAAAAAGGAGAATGGCTAATAGAGATAAGGTAACTTTTTTCATGAATGATAAAATTTCATATACCAGTCCACGAAATTTTTCACCCCTACTTTAACTGTGGTGGTTGGTTTGTAATTATAATCCGCTATCAATTCATCTACATTGGCGATATTTGCAGGGACATCACCGGCTTGCATGGGGAGCATGTTTTTGATAGCTTTTTTATTTAAATTTAATTCAATCTCAGTTATAAAATCCAGCAATTCAACTGGTGATTGATTCCCAATATTCATCACCTTATAGGGAGCTGATGAGGAATATGCCTCTGGATGGATAATATCCCAATTTAAATTGGGCGCAGGAGGCTTAATCATTACATTATAAATGCCATTCACAATATCATCTACATAAGTAAAATCACGTTTCATAACACCATTGTTATATACATCAATGGGTTTACCTTCTAACATGTTTTTTACAAAAATAAATAGTGCCATGTCAGGACGGCCCCACGGACCGTACACACTAAAGAATCTTAATCCGGTAGATGGAATTCCAAATAAATGCGCATACGAATGTGCCATTAATTCGTTGGCTTTCTTGCTGCTGGCATATAAGCTGATTGGGTGGTTGGTACTATCTTTTACAGAAAAAGGGAGTTTTCCATTGAGTCCGTATACCGATGAGGTACTTGCAAAAACTAAATGCTTAACTGGGTGGTTTCTGCAGCCCTCCAAAATATTTAAGAAACCCGTGATATTGCTATCTATATATACTTGCGGATTGGTTAGAGAATAACGAACACCTGCCTGTGCCGCTAGGTTGATAACCAAATCAAATTGTCCCTCTTTAAATACCTGTTCAATAATTGATTTATCTGCCAAATCGCCCTTGACAAATTTAAAATTGGGTGTTGTAAGTTCATTGAAAAATATTTTATCCTCTTTTTCAATCCCTAATTCCCTTAATCTAGCCCACTTGAGAGATGGATCATAATAGTCATTAACATTGTCCAATCCGGTTACCTCAAACCCTAAGCCCACTAATTTTTTACAGGTATGAAAGCCAATAAATCCAGCGGCCCCTGTTACCAAAACCTTATTTCCAAGTGGGAATGCCATAAATGCTTGTTTATTCCTGAATGTTTAATTTTCTTTGTACTATAAGGGCAAAGCTAATAATAAATCATTTATTGCCTGCTAATTAATGAAGAGTTACTTAAAACTGCTCAGAATTTCACATTGGTCCAAAAACCTATTCCTGTTTTTGCCACTATTCTTTAGTGGTCAATTCATAGAACATTCTGATTCTATTTTATCCTTGTTGATTGGTTTTTTATGTTTCTCCTTAACGGCTTCAGTGGTTTATATCATTAATGATTTAAAGGATGTGGAAGAAGATCGGTTACATCCTGAGAAGAAGCATCGTCCTTTTGCTGCGGGAACGGTTAAAACCAGCACTGGTTTTGTTTTGGCTGTTTTGATTTTAACCACGAGTTTAACAACTGCCTATCTTTTAAAACCGGAATTTTTGGTAGTGGTTTCTATTTACTTTGTTTTAAACCTGGCTTATTCCTTAAAACTAAAACATGTACCCTTATTGGATATTTCTATCATTGCTGTTGGATTTGTTCTGCGGGTAGTTGCCGGTGGGGTTATTCCGGATATTTTTGTTTCACATTGGATATTAATGATGACGTTTCTTTTAGCATTATTCCTGGGGCTTGCGAAACGAAGGGATGATGTAAAAATATTTATGGAAAGTGGGAAAAAAATGAGAAAGTCAATTGATGGTTATAACCTTGAATTTATTAATACGGGTATGGTTTTAATGGGTGGGGTAACCATTGTTTGTTATATCATGTATACCTTATCTGATGAAGTAGTATCAAGGCTTGGGAATTACCTATATCTAACAAGTTTATTCGTTATACTGGGGGTTCTTCGATATCTTCAAATAACTTTTGTTAAGGAGAATAGTGGCAATCCAACCAAAATTTTATTGAAGGATATTTTTATCCAAATGGTATTGGTTGGGTTTATCATTTCATTTGTTGTATTGTTATATTTAAACAAAGGCGAATAGGCAATGAAGGTTTCTAATTGGGGTAAGTATCCGGAAGTTGAGGCAAGTGTTTTTGAGTATAATAGTACCGAAGAATACATTGGTTTGGTAAAGAATAAGGACCAGCTTATTCCTCGTGGAATGGGCAGATGTTATGGAGACTCTGCGCTAAGTAAAAATATACTATCAACCTTAAAACTCAATCATTTTCTGGATTGGGATGCAGACAAGGGAATACTTACCTGCGAAGCGGGTGTTACTTTTGAAGAAATTATTCGATTATTTATTCCTAAGGGTTGGTTTATGCCGGTTACTCCGGGAACTAAATTTGTGACTGTAGGAGGTGCAATTGCCTCTGATGTCCACGGAAAAAATCATCATGCAAAAGGTACCTTCTCCGATCATGTTTATTGGATGGAAATTATTAATCATTCCGGAGAAATCATTAAATGTAGTCCCACTGAAAATGCCGATTTGTTTGCGTTAACATGCGGTGGAATGGGGTTAACAGGGATGATCACCAAGGTATGTTTCCAAATGGCAGCAGTAGAAACCTCTTATATTCGACAAGAGGCGATTAAGGCCAAAAATTTGGATGAAATCATGAAGATTTTTGAAGATTCAGGATCATGGACCAATAGTGTAGCCTGGATTGATTGTTTAGCAAAAGGGAGTTCTTTGGGGAAAAGTATTATGACGAGAGGGGAATTTGCAAAGCGTTCTGAATTAAAAACTAAAGCACAAAAAAACAACCCCCTTAAAAACACATAAGGAGGGCAAATTATTTTTGCCGTTTGATTTTCCATCCTTTACCATTAACAGTTTATCGGTGAAGGCTTTCAATTTTTTATATTATAACAAACAGTTTAAAGCACTTCAAAACTCCATTGTTCATTATGAAACCTTCTATTATCCGCTCGATGGGATTTTGCACTGGAATCGCATTTATGGAAAAAATGGATTTACTCAATATCAATTTGTATTACCACCTGAAAAAAGCAGGGAAGGCCTTATTGCCATCATTGAGAAAATTGGCCAACGAAAAATGGGATCCTTTTTAACGGTACTTAAATTGTTTGGTGAGCAAAAAGAAAATTACATCCGTTTTCCTAAAGGAGGATATACTTTGGCCATTGATTTTAAAATTAACCCTGAGGTATGGAAGTTTTTGGATGAGCTGGATGAGTTGGTATTAAAGTATGGTGGACGTGTTTATTTAACCAAGGATGTAAGAATGACTCATGAAATGCTGGTTAATTCTTACCCTCAAGCTCAGTCATTTATTGATAAGATCCAAGAATTAGATCCTGAATTTAAGTTTGCTTCAGCTCAGAGTGAAAGAATTGAAATGACGAATTCTAAATTATAATTTTTCCTTTTGGATCAAAATTTTCTGACTTACCTTATCGGAAACATGTAACTCTACGCCATCATTTTCTATCAGCATACTATTATCATAATCGTACACTTTTAGCAATTTAACCGTAGCTCCTGGCATTAATCGAATACTTTCCAGGTATTGTAAAAAATCAGGAGTATGTTCTTTAACAGCGATAATGGTTCCATTCTCCAGTGGTTTTAAATCATCCAGGGTAAGGTCTTTATGAAACATCATATTCCCATTTTTGTCTGGAATAGGATCACCATGTGGATCTAATTTGGGCTGTCCCAAGAAAATATCTAATTTATCAATGAGTTTTTCATCATGAATATGTTCGAGCTGTTCTGCTATTTCATGAATTTCATCCCATTTAAACCCTAATTTATCTACCAGAAAAACTTCCCAAAGACGATGTTTTCTAACAATCAAAGCAGCCAATTGACGGCCCTTTTTAGAGAGTGTTACCCCTTGGTATTTTTCGTAATGAATCCATTTTTTCTTGGCCATTTTCTGGATCATATCCGTAACCGATGATGCTTTTGTTTTTAAAATATCGGCAATGGCATTGGTAGATACGGGGATATTGTTTTTCCCAGTTAAATGAAAAATAGATTTTAAATAGTTTTCTTCTGAATGCGTTGGCATAAATGATGAATCAAACAAAAGTTAAAAATAGTACATTTATTTACTTAATCAAGATAAAAAACCAATTTTTGATCCATGAAAAAACTTAAAATAGGAATTGTATTGTATCCTACTTTTGGAGGTAGTGGTGTTTTGGCAACTGAGTTGGGTCTGGCATTAGCAAAAAAGGGTCATCAAATTCATTTTATATCATACAATCAACCAGCCAGGTTGGATAATTATATTGAGAATGTATTTTATCATGAGGTATTAATTCCGGCATATCCCTTGTTTGAATTTGCCCCTTACGAAGTTGCCTTAACCAGCAAGTTGGTTAATGTAACTTTAAATGAAGGTTTAGATATTATTCATGCTCATTATGCCATCCCACATGCATCGGCAGCCTATATGGCTAAACAAATTTTACTTACGCATGGAATTAATGTCCCTATTGTATGTACTTTGCACGGCACAGATATTACATTGGTAGGAAGGGATAGCTCTTATAAACCAGTTATTACCTTTGCGATTAATCATTCAGATGCCGTTACGGCTGTTTCTCAAAGTCTAAAGGACGATACCTTGAATCATTTTGATATTACAAAGGAGATTCAGGTTATTTACAACTTTATAGATACTTCCAAATATATTTACAAATCCGATGAATGCATCAAAAAAAGGATTGCTCCAGATGGGGAGAAACTGATCATGCATATGTCGAATTTTCGACCTGTAAAGAGAATTCCTGATATTATTAAAGCCTTTGATATTATTAGAAAAACGATACCATCAAAGTTGATCATGATAGGAGATGGGCCTGAAAGACCCGCTGCTGAGGATTTGGCAAATCAATTAGGGATTTCTGAGCATGTAAATTTTATTGGTAAAATTAAATCTGCCGAACAAATATTGCCATGTGGAGATTTGTATTTTTTACCTTCAGATTCCGAAAGTTTTGGTCTTTCCTCCTTGGAGGCTATGGCATCTGCCGTTCCTGTAATTAGCACGAATGCAGGAGGTGTGCCCGAAGTAATGATACAAGGCAAGACAGGGTTTATGAGTAATGTAGGAGATTATGAGGACATGGCAAAAAATGCTATTTATATATTAGAGGATGAAAATCGTTTCCAGGAATTTCGAAAAAATGCGAAAGAACATGCCTTTAAATTTGACATAACTAATATACTTCCGCAGTATGAAAATTTATATAATGGCTTGTCGGAATTAAATAAATAATTTTACCAACTTCCTGAAGATCCGCCGCCACCAGAAAATCCACCGCCGCCGGAAAATCCACCACCACCTCCGCCCCAAGAGCCTCCTCCGCTGCTACCCCAACTGCTGCCTCCTGTCCAACCGGATCCACCAAAACCACCACCACCGCCTCCTCCAAATCGTTTAATGATGGAGATGAGCACCACGAAAAAGACACCAAAGAAAATTAGTATCATAAATATTGACATAATAACTGCTCCGGCACCTCCGCTTCCTGAATTTTTTCCAGCACTTACGGTATATACCCCTTCGATTGCTTTTAGAATGGATTGAACCCCTTGCAAAATACCTAAATCAAAATCACCTTTTTTAAACTCTGGAATGATATCATTTTGGATAATGTCTTGTGTCTCCAAATCAGTTAAGGTTGCTTCAAGACCATAACCCACTTCGATTCTTACTTTTCGATCAGTTCGAGCTACGATTAATAAGACTCCATTATTGTTTTCTTTAGTTCCTAAATGCCAGGTATTATAAACTTCATTGGCGTATGATTCAATAGTACTTCCTTCTAATGAATTAAATGTATATACCACGATTTGATTGGAAGTAGAATCAAAATGTTGTTGAACTAATGAGGTAATAGTTGTTTTGGTTTGTTCGCTGATAATATTAGCATCATCAATTACCCATCGTCCATTTGGCTCGGGTATTGGCGGTTGAGCATTTATAAGGATGGTTAATCCAAATAAAATGATGAATGAGGTATAAATTTTAATTCTAGCCATTGTAATGGTTATTTATTTTTATGTTACCAACTTCCTGATGATCCGCCGCCTCCGCTAAATCCACCGCCACCAGAGAATCCTCCTCCCGAAAATCCCCCGCCACCGAATCCGCCGCCTCCACCACCAAACCAGAACCCTCCGGTACTTCTTCTATAACTTCCTCCACTTCCGCTTCCACCTTTTCCATTAAACATGGCTTTGATGATGAGAAATAAAACCGTTGCACCTACAACAGCTCCAATTCCAAATGGGACACCGCCATATGCTGAACCAATAATGTATGCAAAAACATCCACAACAATAAGCAGGATATAGGAAGCACATCCCTTGGATGATCCACC
>JBEIQI010000279.1:0-3629 GCA_040376605.1 Flavobacteriales bacterium
AGTGATAAATGGAATTTTATAACCGGCGATAAAGATTCTATTTATACTATTGCCGAATATTATTTATGCAGTGCCGAAGAAGCGCCGGGAGAACCTGGTGGATATATTCATAGCGGAGCCTTGGTATTAATCGATCATCAAAAACATATTCGCGGTATGTATGATGGAACCAAACCGGAAGAGGTCAATTTATTAATAAAAGATATTCCCATTTTACTGAGTGAAATCAAATAAATATTATATCGTAGTTATTGTTCTCTGCCTGGGGATAGTAGGAATCGTATTATGGGTCACCCGATCCAAAGAGGAATATTATTTGGTTAGAGGTAAACAGAGTTACGAAAAATATTGTGCCAATTGTCATGGAGCTAAAGGAGAAGGTTTACAACTATTAATACCCCCGTTAACTGATGCAAAATGGGTAAATGATGGTTCGGTGGTTTGCATCATTAAAAACGGATTAGAAGGAGAAATTACCGTAAATGGGAAATCCTATGAAGGCAGAATGCCCGTAACCGCAAAAATTGACAATGATGAAATTGCCGATCTGGTGAGTTACATCCGAGAGGAGTTTATACATCAGCCAGATAGGATGACGATTAAACAAGTGAATGATCAAATTTTAAACTGCAAATAATCAATAACTTAATAATTCGACAGACCCCAATATTAATTTAATGTTAAGCAAATGTAACTTTAATATAAATTTATCGTTATATTTGTTACCTAGTATTAATTTAACATTAACGAATTATGAAAAAATTGATCTTTTTATTGGCCGTTTTGTCACCAGCAATGGTTTTTAGCCAAGATGTAAATAGGACAAAGTATAATGATGAAGGTACCCTTCTCATCTCTTATTCAGGAGAAGATGATGGTAATTATCAATTCATCAAGTATTATGAGAACGGAAATACCGCCTCAACAGGACAATATAAAAATGGAGAAAAACATGGTGTTTGGAAAAGTTGGAATGAAGATGGTAAAGTAGCCGCCGTAGCCCATTATAAAAATGGAAATAAAACCGGTAAGTGGATCATTAATGATGCCATTGAGCAAACTACTTTCGAAATTAGTTTCAACGATAACCATGTATTGCATGCATTAAAAAAAGATAATCATGGTAATATAATTGCGAAGCGATAATTCATTCACTATAAATGATAAAAAAAACGCCTTTCAATGAAAGGCGTTTTTTTTATTTTAAGGATATTTTCTTTAGGCAATCTGGACATAAACAATCGTTATAGTTCAGCTTGATTTCCTCCAACTTTTGGGCTGTTAATTGGATTTTAAAACACCAACAACCTTCTGCTGCCGAACATTCGAAAGAATGATGACAGCTACCGCAAATCTTTTTTTTAATGGCTTTCACTTAGGGTAATACTTACATGATCTAAAGGCCCCCCCAAAGGAGCTTCCAACTTATACAAGGTGGTATTTAAATGATGAACTCCTTTTACCTCCTGTAAAATCCGGCGATGTATTCTACCCGCCACCTGTTCAATTAGCTTTGAACTGATTCGCATTTCTTCTTTTACGATGGTATAAATTTCTTCGTAATTAACGGTATCTTCAATTGAATCGGATTCCATTGCTTTCATGATTTCACAATGGAAACTTATATCCACCAAAAACCAACTTCCCTTTTCTCGTTCCTGCTCATATAAACCATGATGAGCAAAAAAACGAAGGCCTTTTAAATCAATTCTACTTGTCATTCCAATTGTTTAAAAAAGTGGGGACTATTTACCTATGATGGAAATTCCATTTTTAATTCTGCTCACCGTTTCTTCTTTTCCTAAAATGGCGGCAATATCAAAAACGGCCGGACCAGTTAACCCTCCCGTTAATAAAATTCTCACAATAGGCATTACTGCTCCTATTCCAATTTTATTTTCCTCTAAATATTTTTTAATGGCTACTTCAATGGTTGCTGCATCAAAATTTTCTACCGATTCGAAAACGAGAATCAATTGAAGAGCCAAGTCGCTAGAATTATCTTTCCATTTATCTTTTACACCCTTCTCGTCAAATAATGATGGTGCCGAAAAGAAAAATTTACCTTCCAGATAAATATCCTTGGGATACAAAGCCCTTTCTTTTTGAGCAGCTACCACTTTTTCTAATAACTCATCCGATACCTTTATTCCATCGGCCTCTGCCATTGGTTTTATAAGAGCAGCCAAATCCTTATCAGATTGTAACCTTAAATAATGCTGATTAAACCACTTCGCCTTTTCAACATCGAATTTAGCCCCAGATTTTGATACCCTGTCTAAACTAAATCCATCAATTAATTCCTGCATGGTAAATACCTCCTTATTATCGGCAGGATGCCAACCTAACAAGGCCACTAAATTTACTACAGCCTCGGGAAACCATCCAGATTCGCAATAACCAGAAGAAATTTCACCGGTAAATGGATCCTTCCATTCTAATGGAAATACCGGAAATCCTAAACGATCCCCATCTCTTTTACTCAACTTGCCATTCCCGTCAGGTTTTAAAATAAGAGGTAAATGCGCAAACTCAGGCATTACATCCTCCCAACCTAAATATCTATACAATAAAACATGTAAAGGTGCAGATGGTAACCATTCCTCTCCACGAATTACATGAGAAATTCTCATTAAATAATCATCCACTACATTGGCTAAATGATAAGTAGGCATTCCATCCGACTTGAACAAAACCTTATCATCTACATTGTTCGAATTAACGACAACAACACCACGAATAATATCTGTTAATCGAATTTCTTCATTCCTCGGAATTTTCATTCGAATTACATAGGCATCCCCAGCATCCAGTTTCCGTTTTACTTCGTCTGTCGGCAGGGTTAATGAATTTTTCATATTCACCCTGGTAATATTATTGTATTGCCAGGTAGAATTTCCTGAAGCTTTCATTTTTTCGCGGATCAAATCCAATTCCTCGGAAGTATCAAAAGCATAATAAGCATATCCACTTTCCACCAATTGCTCGGCGTATTGACGATACATTGCCTTCCTTTCACTTTGACGATAAGGTTTATCCGGTCCACCCACATGCACCCCTTCATCGAACTTGATACCCACCCAGGTAAGCGAATCCACAATATATTCTTCAGCACCAGGCACAAATCTTCCCTGATCTGTGTCTTCAATTCTCAATATACATTTACCCCCATGTTTTTGGGCAAACAAATAATTATACAAGGCGGTTCTTACTCCACCCAAATGAAGTGGACCTGTTGGGCTTGGGGCAAATCTAACTCTAACTTCTCTGCTCATAATTTTCAATAACAGCTGCAAAAATAGCAATTTTGGGCTAATTGCCCGTTTGGTGGCATTTAGAACAAGCCAACGAATTCCGCGGCTAATATAGAATTCCAAGGGTGTTGTAATACCTAATAATGCTGTTATTGAATAATGTCAATTATCAGCATTTAAGTATTATAAATTGTATAAATTTGTAAACATGGGAATCAAAAAACTCACCTTAGTATGGATGCTTTTTCTAATGGGCTCCTACCTGTTTTCACAAAAGGCATCCATCATAGGCACAACAGTGGATACAACCAATGGAGAAAAGCTGATTGGGGTTACTGTTGCCATTAATGGAAAACCCATTACCAATACAGATAT
>JBEIQI010000191.1:0-6181 GCA_040376605.1 Flavobacteriales bacterium
AGGATAATGGAGAGTTGTAACACTTTAAAAATGGAAAATCCTTTCCTATCCTTGGATGAGTTATCCCATTTCGTAGAAATATTAGCTAAACAATATCCAGATAAACCCCTTAGAATTAAAATTATTATTTGGAGGAACTCATTTCAGGCCTATTCACCAACGAATGATTCGCCAGAATATTTAATTATTGCAGATCCAATTAGCGAATATTACTATCCATTGAATACTAGTGGTTTAAACCTTTCTATTTATACCGATCATTTAAAATCAACCTCAGCCCTAGGTAATATTAAAACGACCAGTTCTCAATTGTATGTTTTAGCTACTCATTATACGCAAACGTTAAAGAAGGATGATTCCATTATCCTTAACACCAACAGAAATGTAATTGAAACCAGCCGGTCTAATTTATGGCTGGTAAAAGATGGATGTTTATATACTCCACCTCTAACAGAAGGTTGTTTAAACGGTATCATGCGAAAAGTGGTAATGATGATTTATACAAAATTGAATCTAACATTAATTGAGACTGCTATTACCTTAGAAATGCTTAATCAAGCAAATGAAGTTTTTACAACTAGCGCCATTAGAGGAATTCAATGGGTTGAGTATGTTGATGAAATAAAATTCTCAAATCCGCTGATTACTAAAGAGTTAAGCGAGTTAATTAACTCCAATGCGGCCTCCTACTAATAATATACTACTTGCTTACATAAAACTCCAGCCCAGGGCAACAGCGCAGCTGCCGGCGATCTGTGCATCTTTACAATTGAGCTCATTTAAGATCGTTTCGTTAACCGGTTATGAGCTGAGCCGGCACTAAAGCAGAGCACGGGAATTTGCTGGCCCAATAAATCAAAGATTTTTAACCTAATCCTTAATTCATGCAGGGATTTTGAGGGAAATTAGCCCAGACAGAATATTTATCTCCCATTTTATTCATTTTTTCCTTCCAAGCCTCATTACATGCCTCATCATCAAAAACAAACCGAGGCGTTTCATTGCCAACTACCCATGAATTGGCTCGAAGTTCCTCCTCCAATTGACCGCCACCCCAGCCCGAATAACCTACAAAAAACTTCAACTGCGTCGCTTCTATTTGATTGGAAAGGATTAATTCCTTAATGTAACTGAAATCTCCACCCCAAAAAACCTTCTTAGCTAATGGCACGGTATCTGGCACATCTTTGCTAATACTGTGCACAAAGTATAAGGTATCGTTACTTGCAGGTCCGCCATAATAAACATCAAAATCAATCGGCAAGGGTTCTGGCAATATATCATTTAATGTTACCTCTAACTTCTTATTAACGATAAAACCTACGGTGCCTTGCTCATCATGACTCGCTACCAAAATAACAGATCTCCCAAAATAAGCATCGTGCAACTTTGGATCAGCATATAAAAGGGAGCCGGATTTAACTGCAGTTGCCTTCATTTATTAATCTTTACATTTAGGTGATGTAAACTTATTAATAATTTTTGTTCAAATAATGAATTGCTCATAAATCGAGTATCTAACTTATACCATTATTTTTGAATCGAAGTTATAGTAATACTAAATCCCCATTGCCTATGAAGCCATACATTGGTATAGCTGTATTTTTCCTATCTGTATTTCCCATTTATGCACAATCCATTCTGGAAACCTGGCCAAATGGGTATCCGAAGGTAGAAGGAACCTATATAGATGGTAAAAAAGAGGGTAAATGGACTGAATATTATGAATCCGGTGGGGTGCAAAGCCAAGGGATTTATCTTTCAGATAAAAAAACAGGCGTTTGGAAAGGGTATTTTGCAACTGGTACTCTCAAAAATATGGTGGACCATACTAAAGGTACCGTAAAGATTTTTGATGAAAAGGGGGCGTTGTACTCGGAGGGATTCATTAAAGATGATAAAAAGAATGGCAAATGGACTATTTATTATAATAATGGGAAGAAAAAAGAATCGACTATTTATATTGATAATCTGCAACATGGCAAACAGGTCACTTATCACAAAAATGGTAAAATAGAAAGTGAATTTGAATACGACCTTGGCAAGAAAGTTGGCCATTGGCGCATGTGGCATGCCAACGGAAAATTGATGAGTGATGGTAATTATAGTAATGACGAAAAAATAGGCATTTGGAAACAATGGTTCGAGGGTGAAGTGCTGCGCTCGGAAATTGATTATTCAAACAAAATAACTAAAATATATCATGAAAATGGAAAAATTCAAACAGAAGGAACCGGTACACCTGAATTTAAATTAGGTGAATGGAATACCTTTTTTGCTAATGGTAAAAAAGAAATCATTTCCTCTTATGTAGATAATCTGCCTGATGGAAAATATCAAATTAACTACAGCAGCAGCAAGAAGCAGGTAGTTGGAGAATATAAACTCGGTAAAAAAATTGGCCATTGGACCACATGGTTCGAGGATGGAAAAACTGAATCTGATGGGGATTATAATAATGATGAAAAGGTAGGAATTTGGAAGTACTATTACCCTTTCGGCGTACTATGGGAAATGAAGGATTATAATACAGATACCATTAAAAAATACTTTTATAACGGAAATTTAGAATTAGTAGGTCGCGAAAAGAATGGCCTTAAAATAGGCAATTGGAATACTTACTATGAAGATGCCAAGTTGCATGAAGTAAGCTACTTTAAAGATGGTTTATTAGATGGAAAGTACCTCACCTATTATCAGGATGGCACTTTAGAAAGTGAAACGCAATATAGTAAGGGCAAAAAATCTGGCACATGGAAAATATATTTTAATACAGGTAAGGTTGCGGCCATAGAAAATTATGCCATGGACAAACCCATTGGCAAATGGGAAGCTTGGTATTTATCCGGAGCCAAAAAGAGTTTTATCAATTATGATGAGGGTAAGTCTGAAGTGTTTTATGAATCGGGTAAAACTAAAATCAAAGGCGAATATAAAAATGGACAAAAAAGTGGCTCTTGGACCAGTTATTACGAGAATGGTCAAGTGCTTGAATTGGCATTATACAAAGAGGATTCAGCCGATGGGGAATGGAAATCATTTTATTCTGATGGTTCATTAGAAGGTGTTTATCATTATGTCAATGGGGCAAAAGATGGGGAATGGAACTGGTATTCGAAAAAAGGGAATATAGAAATGAAAGGTACATTTAGTAATAATCAAAGAAATGGACTCTTTGTTGAGTTTTACCCTAATACGGATCAGCCGCAATATCAAGGATTTTTTAAGAACGATTTAAGAGACTCCAGTTGGGTTTATTATTTCGATAATGGAAAAGATTGGAAAAAAGGAAATTTTAAACTGGATAAAAAGGATGGTGAATGGGTTTATTATAGAGAATCAGGAAAGTTAGAAAGTAAAGGAAATTATAAAGGTGGCGAAGAACATGGTTATTTTGCTACGTATTATCCAGGCGGTAAATTAAAGGATGAAGGTTATTTTTATTATGGAACACTGGACAGTATTTGGAAAGGATATTATGATGGTGGAAATAAAGAGTATATCGGAACGTATAATAAAGGGTTAAAGACCGGTGCATGGAATTATTGGCATGCCATTGGAAGTCCAAAGGAAAAATCCTTATATAAAAATGGCGAGCTAAATGGAGCCTTTGTGGAATATTATAAAGATGGTCAAATTACCCGAAAGGGCACTTACAAAAATGGCAAGGAGACAGGTTTGTGGACTTTTTATTATGAACATGGAATCAAAGCTGCAGAGTACACCTTAGGACCTAATGGCTTTAGCGGGAAATATACCCAATACTTCGAAGATGGAAAAATACGTGTAGATGGTTTTTATAGGAATGGTCAAAAACATGGCACCTGGACATTCTTTAAAAGAAGCGGAGAATTGGTGGCTAAACGTAAATTTAAAAATGGTACCGAAATAGGCAGTACTACAATAAATTAAGTCAATACGAATTTGTATTAGTTGATAATATAAAATTTCCTATTATCCGAAAATATCCATTAATTCACCTTTATCTTCTGGATGTAAAGTAATTACCGGAATGATACTATGATTAACGATTTCCTGAGCTTGAGATCCTAATAACATTTTAGAAATTGTTAATTCTGTTTCACTCATAATAACAATCAAATCGGCATTGGAATACTCCGCAAATTTTACAATTTCATGTCCAAAATTACCTTCTACTGGTTTCGAAATGTGCTCTACCCCTTTTGATTCTAGGAAGTCCGAAACTTGTTGAAAATGCTTTTCTATGGTAGTTCTTCTAAACTCATCATCAACTAGTGGATATAGGATTACTACCTCTGCACCTAAAATGGTAGCTAATTCTGCAACATACGGAAATTTAGCCCTAGAGAATTTAGAATCATCCAAGGGCACAATAATATTTTTATATGGAGCAAAAGCACCTTTATCATTGACCGTTAACACCGGAAGATCAATCATATTAACCACTTTAAAAGCATTACTGCCTATAAAAAACTCGGTTAATCCGCTGGACCCATGAGTTCCCATCACAACAATATCCATTTTCTCCTCTGTAGCATAATCATTGATACAAGCCGCTACAGCCCCTTCCGAATATTGAATATTTACTACAGAAACACCTCCTTCAATAAGTTCAGCTCTCATCTCCTCTAACTTTTCTAAAGCTAGTTTTCTATATTCATTATTGATATCCTCTTGTGGAACGTATAACGAAGGGAAAACTGATACAGTTGGCAGTACCTCCCTTATATGAATCAATGTTACTTCCGAATAGAATTTAGTAGCCAACCATTTTACATGATGAAATGATTTATGACCCGTTTTTGAAAAATCTACCGGTACCAGAATTTTCTTGAAGTGAATTCGATGCATAATTGGAATGTTTGAGGTACAAATATACTAAAGCAGGTGAGGTTAAAAAATGATGGAGATCAGCTTGTTTATAATAGTTCCGACAACTTTAGTTTATCCCCTCCGATGATCCCTCTTTCCGTAAGTATTGGAATGGTGCATTCAATTACTGGATCATGTTCGAAGAATAAGATAGCCTTATTTTTTGCAGCATATTCAAGTACCTTCTGCTTTTCCTCCATAACATATAAGGGTCTAATGTCGTACCCCATAACATAAGGGATTTTTAAATGATGATAAGAGGCCGTTAAATCAGCCATATAAATAATTTCCTGATCCTTATACTTAATTCTTGGAATCATCATCGCATCCGTATGTCCATATGTATAATAAAGAAATATATCATCTGTCCATTGCCCCTCTTTTTCAATAAACTTTAATTGACCGCTTTCTTGAATCGGAAGAATATTGTCTTTGAGAAAAGAGGCCTTTTCTCGGGGATTAGGTTTTGTAGCTGCTGTCCAATGCTCCTGATTACTCCAAAAAACGGCATTTTTAAATGCCGGAACATAGTTCCCTGTGGATTTATCAATTTCAATGACCCCGCCGCAATGATCAAAATGCAAATGTGTTAAAAACACATCCGTAATATCATCCCGGTGAAATCCATGCTGGGCCAATGATTTATCCAAGGAATCATTCCCATGCATATAGTAGTAGGAAAAAAACTTGTCGTCCTGTTTATTACCTATCCCTGTATCAATTAAAATAAGACGATTACCATCCTCTATTAACAAACATCGCATAGCCCAGGAACACATGTTATTCTCATCTGCAGGATTTAAATGATGCCAAATTGATTTAGGCACCACTCCAAACATGGCACCTCCATCTAATTTAAAATGTCCGGTATTTATTGCATATAATTTCATCCATGATATATTTGCTGTAAAATTAATCAAGAATTAAAAACCAACCCTGGTAAAATGAGTTAATTCCTTGAATTATGACACAAGAAGATCCTTCAGACTCATATCTGAATGAACATTTTATGATGATAAGTGATACACCTGCAAGAGCCTATTACGCTGATAGCTCTGGTAAACTGTTGGCTGCCTCTTGGAAATTGGGATGTTCTATAAACATTAGTCCCGAAGAATTTCAGAACACCGCCTTATAGCTGGCCCAGTTGATTGAAACTAGAAAGCCTTACCTTATTCTGGTTGATTGCAGACATCTGGAATACGAAATTTCCTATGAACAACAAACTTGGTATATTAATCAAACCAGAAAACTTTGGTTTAAATCAGGTATTAAAAAAATGGCTTTTGTATTTAGAGCCAATTTATCTGTTCAAAGTGGAATGTAA
>JBEIQI010000013.1:0-23753 GCA_040376605.1 Flavobacteriales bacterium
GTGGAAAGAAATAGACGAATACCATCTATATAGAAAGTAAATTTCTAAACCTTATTAGTCCCATTAGTATTCATTTAAATATTCAATCAAAAAAAATGGCTATGTTTCCATAGCCATTTTTCGAATTATAAAGTGAATGTTTGTCTTACTATAATTTCGCCTCTATTTTTTCCATGGTAGAATTTAGTCCATCCCAACCAGTGCATTTTTGAGCTTCTTCTTTTTTAATGTTCAACTCTTTACCGCAACGATTGTCAATCTCTTTCAATTTAGCTTCTAACTTCTCAAATTTAGTAGAAGCTTCCTGATCCTTTTTCATTTCCTCTTCCGTAGGAAATTTGTCGATTAAAAGGAGTGTTTCTCCCGCTACTAAACTCATCCCATCAACGCAATCGCAGGCTGTTTTAAGATCTGCAACCACAATGTCCTCTGCCGACTTTTCCTTCTTTTTTCCACCGCATGAAATGATGCCTACAGAAAGTACTATCAATGGTAATATTAATTTCTTCATCGTTTATTTATTTT
Organism: Flavobacteriales bacterium; assembly: GCA_040376605.1. GTDB lineage: Bacteria > Bacteroidota > Bacteroidia > CAIKAF01 > CAIKAF01 > JANWKQ01. Next base: position 526 of record JBEIQI010000013.1, read on the forward strand.
AGAATTATAATTTTTCTTTTACTTTATCCATGGTTGCTTTAGTGGTTTGATAATTATCACACTTCTCAGCATCCTCTTTTTTAATAGCTAAATCCTTTTGACATCTTACCTCAACTTCTTTTAATTTAGCTTCATTTTTGTCATATTTCACTTTAGCATCAGCATTTTTCAACATTTCTTCGCGGTTCTCATATTTCTCCATCATGGCTAATAATTCAACCCCCAATAAATCCATTGCTCCCAGGCAATCACAGGCATTTTTTAAATCAGCTACAACAATATCTTCAGATGTTTTCACTTTTTTACTTCCACCGCAGGAAATAATATTAAAACTAATTAGGGCGATTGGTAATAATAATTTTCTCATAGGTTTACATTTAATTTTTCTAAAACTAAACATTAAAAGGTAAAGCGCCAAATGGCCAATTACTTTAAATGTGTTTCAAAATAATCTGCAATTTTAGTATTTAAATGAACCCTGTCTTTTCCACGAACATTATGTTTATGATCAGGATATAAAAAATAATCCACTTGCTTACCCTTTTTAATACAAGCATTTATAAACTCCATACTGTTTTGCATCACCACTACATCATCCTGTGCTCCATGAATCACCAGCAATCTTCCTTTTAATTTATCGGCTTTGCTTAAAACTGTTGTTTTCTCATAACCATCCTTATTGTCTTGAGGTGTATCCATATACCTTTCACCATACATAATTTCATAATATTTCCAATCGCAAACGGGCCCCCCGGCTACGGCTACTTTAAAAACATCCGGATAATTAAGCATTAAAGAAATCGTCATAAAACCACCAAAACTCCACCCATAAACCCCCAAACGATTTGCATCTACATAGGACAATGTTTTTAAATAATCCACACCTTTCATTTGATCTGCCATTTCATTTTGACCCAATTGACGATGAATAACATTTTCAAATTCCAAACCACGATTATCAGATCCACGATTATCCAGTGTAAACATAATATAACCTTGTTGTGCCAAATAATATTCAAAAAGAGATGCTCCTCCCAACCATTCATTGTTCACTAATTGAGCATGGGGTCCACCATATACATAAACAATAACCGGATATTTTTTCGCAGGATCCATATTCGGTGGAGTAATTAATCTTCCATAAAGTGGAGTTTTACCATCAGCCGCTGTTAAGGTTACCATTTCTAGTTTGGGCATTTTAATTCCCTCGTAGGTATTTTTAGAGGCCATTAATGGAGCCATCTTGCCCGACTTGGTTTGAATTAAAGTAAGTGAATTGATAATTTCAGTACTGGTAAACATATCTACCCATAAGGATCCATCTCCCGACAATACTCCCGAATGGGTTCCCGGAGATTTGGTGATTTTAGTAATCTTACCTGATTTGATATTTACCGAACATAAATGACGACCTATAGGATCATCCATGTTCGACATAAAATAAACATTCTCTTCTTTTGCATCTAGTCCAATCAGTTCGGTTACTAACCAGTTCCCTTTGGTTAATTGTTTTAATAATTTTCCATTGCTATCGTATAAATATAAATGGTTATAACCATCACGTTCCGATTGATAAATAAATACATTCAACTTTGATTTTAAAAAATACAATGGATGTTCAGGTTCTACATATTTAGGATGTTTCTCTTCAAATAAGGTCATTACAAAATCGCCGGTTAAGGCATTGTATTTATTCATCTGTAAGTGATTCTGGTCTCTATTAAGCACTCCGATATAAATGAAATTTTCGGTGGGATCCCAGGTAATGGAGGTGAGATATTGCTCTGCAGGACCTGTTGTTTTAATGGTTGTCTTCTGTTGGGTGGTTGTTTTAAAAACCACTAAAGTTACCTCTTCACTTTTTTCGCCTGTCATCGGATACCGAATATTATTTGCTTGAGCAATTCTTGAGGCAATATTTACCAAAGGATATTCTGCAACCATGGTTTCATCTTTTCTATAATAAGCGATATAATTTCCTTTTGGAGAAATAAAAATTCCACGATCTATTCCAAACTCCTGACGATGTACATAGTTTGACCCATTTACAATTCCTTTATTCGCATCATTGGTTATGGCATATGCTGTGGTAGACTTATTTGTTTGATAAAACAAATTGTTTTCTACGGTATACGCGGCCGCTTGATTATTTGAAGCAAAAGATACGTTCTCCGCTTCACCCACGTAGGTTAAAAGTTGATCAATCTTATTATTAAAGGGATTGTATTTAAAAACATAATTAAAATCTTTTCCACCTGCTTCCACCAACATTAAAGAATCCGAAATCCAATCATAGCTATAAGGGAAATAAGAAATATTTTCGGTAGTAAAATCGTTGAGACCAGTAAAACCTTTTAATGCCAATTTAAATTTGGATAAGTCGGTAAGGGCAACACTTTGCCAATTCGATTTTTCGGTGACCATCATTAAAGTGGTATAATCTACCAAATAGGTAAAATCATGGGTATTCCCCCTCCATTTTACAAAGTTGTAGGTTTCGGGAGCAAAATCCCGGTATTGGCCAGAAGTGGCCTGTTCAATGGTTAAATTTTGTTGGGACTGGATAAAACCTACAATAAATAAGGCCAATAAGGAGGTAAGGATCTTCTTCATGAAAATTAATTTTAAGCTAATGTATGTTTTTACAGCGTTTTCTGAGCCATTTTGTGGGGAATATTGAAGAGGTGGTTAAAAAACCCTAAAAACGATGGAAACGTTTTTAATAATATTTGTTTCCATTGGGAATTATTTAACCTTTGCCCCCGAAAATAATTGGAGTGAATTCCAACGACAATGGAGGTTAAAAAACAAAAAATTCTCGAATCAGCCGGTAAGCTTATCCTTAAGTACGGGGTAAAGAGCATGACCATGGATGATATTGCCCGTGAATTAGGAATTTCAAAAAAGACCTTATATCTATATGTAGAGGATAAAAATGATTTAATTAAGCAAGTAATTGAACTTGATATGAAGTTAGATCATGATGCCATTTGCTCCATTGTTGACAGAAAATTGAATGCCATCGACGAAAACTTCGAGATTTTTAAAAGCATCATACAAAATGTGGGTGATGTACCACCTAATATTTTATATGACCTTAAAAAATATCATCCGGAAGCCTACGAAATGCATAAAAATTTTATGTGGACCTTCTCTAAACAATGTATAGAGGACAACCTTAAAAAAGGGATTTTGGAAGGATATTATAGACAAGATATTAATTCAACCATTATTTCAACCAACTACATCCTAATGGTAAATAATATTTTCGAAAGCTCAGAGGCTTTTGGCAAGGATGTACACCCAATTAAAATTTACGAAGAAATTTTCCTTTATCATATGCATGCAATTGCCAGTAACAAGGGAAGAAAGTACCTATCAGACAAATACGAATCAATGAACTTTAACCAATAAAGGATGAAAAAAGTACTATTTATCGTTTCAGTTTTTATTACCGGAGTTATATCGGCTCAAACTGATTCAGTTAAATCATTTAGCCTTGACCAGGCTGTTAAATATGCTTTAACCAACCATACCAATTCCAAAAACGCAGATTTGGACATCACAAAAGGGAAACATTTTGTTACGGAAAACATTGCTACCGGTTTACCTCAAATTAATGGAAATGTAGATTACCTATATTATATTAAACCATCCGTTTTTGTTTTACCAGGAAGTTTTATTCCCGGAGGTGATCCCAATAGTTTTGTGGCTATTCCAGCCTCTCCACTCAATTCGTTGAGTATGTCCGTTACAGCATCTATGTCGGTTGTTAATGGCCAATATTTTATTGGAATTGCTGCAGCAAAAGCCTATAGTAATTTACTAAAAGAACAAAAAGAGAAAACGAATCTGGGTGTTAAGGAAGAAGTAGTAAAAGCCTATTATTTGGTATTGATTGCCAAAGAATCAAAAAAACTTATTGATTCAAGCCTTCAGGTTTTAGAACAAACCTTATCACAAACAGAAGAATTATTTAAAGAGGGTTTAATTGAAGAATTAGATGTAAAACAACTTCGGTTAACACAATCTCAAATTAAGGATCTTTCCACTCAATTAACCAATAATATTCTACTGGCCGAATATGCATTAAAATATCAAATGGCCTATCCACTTGAGCAAGAAATTGAACTTACCGATGAATTAGAACCATTGATCGCATCAAATAACTTTGAAAGTCTGGTGAATAGTTTACAGGATTCTATAGATGTTTCACCTAATATTGACTTTAGATTGATTAATCAAAAACTTAATTTAGATAAATATCAATTGAAGCTTCAAAGGGCATCAGCTTATCCTTCATTAGGAACATTTTTTCAGGTTGGAGGAAACTTGTTTAACAACGAAAGATGGTTGTTTCTAGGTGAAGGAACTACCTCTAATTTAAATGGTGTGATTTGGGGATTTAATTTAAAAGTCCCTATTTTCTCCAGCTGGAGCCGAGTTTCTAAACTAAAACAACTAAAAATAGAAATTCAAAAAACGGAGAATACCAAACAAATGGTAGAAGATGGATTGCAACTAAGTTATATCAGTTCTAAAATTACCTTACAGAACAATTACAATAAATTAAAAACAGCTAAAGCCAATTTCGAACTGGCTGGAGAAATTATCAGAATCAATAACATCAAGTATAAGGAAGGTTTAATTTCAAGTCTTGATCTTTCACAAGCGGAATCACAATATTTTGATGCACAACAAAAATATTTCCAAGCCATTTACGAACTTTTAAATTCAAAAATTGCCCTGGACAAATCAATGAGTCAATTTTAAATTAAACTAAATTACCTATAAAATGAAACGTATTATTGTCATCTTAACTTTAACCACCTTTCTTTTTGCTTGCGGATCGACGCCAGGGAAAAATGAGTTAGAAAAAAAGAAAACCGAACTCAATAAAAAGAGGGATGAATTGGTAAAGTTGCAAAAGGAAATTGCGGACCTGGAGTCATACATCGCCAAAAACGATACGGCCAATAAAGGACCGAAGAAAAAGGTAGTTAATATGACTACTATTCAACCTCAGGAATTTCAACATTTTATTGAAATTCAAGGAACCGTTGACTCGGATGAAAATGCATTCGTGAGTCCGGCTGCACCTGGATTAATTACAAGTATTAATGTAAAGGTAGGTGATCGTGTAGGTAAAGGAACCATTCTTGCCTCAACTGAATCATCTGCATTACAAAGTACTTTAGTGGAGGTAAACTCTGCTTTGGATTTAGCCACTATTGCCTATGAAAAACAAAAGCGACTTTGGGATCAAAAAATTGGTAGTGAAATACAATACCTACAAGCTAAAACCCAAATGGAAAGCTTACAGGCAAGAAAAAAATCTGTTCAGGGTCAAATAGCCATGGGTAAAATTATAGCGCCATTTAGTGGCACCATTGATGACGTTACCGTTAAGCTAGGAGAAATGGCTTCACCTGGATATAATGGTATTCGTGTGATTAATTTAGATAACATGAAAGCTACCGCAAAGGTTAGCGACACCTATATCAGCAAAATTAAGAAAGGTGCACTTGTAAATGTATATATTCCTGATATCGATAAATCATTTGAAACTAAAATTGGCTTTGTAGGGCAAAATGTAAGTTCTCAATCACGATCTTTCAATATCGACATTAAATTGGATAACAAGGATAAATCTTTACGTCCTAACTTAATTGCTAAAATTAAAATTAACGATGAAACCATTAAAGATGCCATCGTTATTCCATCTAAAATATTACAAAAAAATATTGACGGAACACCTTATATCCTTGTTGCAGAAAAACAAAAGAATGGTTCATTGATTGCAAAAAAGGTAGATATTGAAATTGGATCTGACTATGCCGGAAATACGGTTGTTACTTCTGGTTTAAAAGAAGGAGATGTGATTGTAACTGAAGGATTTCAAGACCTGATTGATGGTCAGGTAATTTCAGTTAAATAATAGTATTAATTTAAAAACAAAACCACTTTCCCATGGAAATGGAAAAATTAAAAGAACTGAAATTTACAAATTGGTGTATTAAAAATCGTACAGCCATTTATGTAATTACCATTCTTATTACCATAGCAGGAATTATTTCCTATATACGAATCCCCAAAGAACAATTCCCGGATATCGTGGTGCCTACCATTTCGGTGGTAACTATCTATCCAGGAAATACCCCCGAGGATATTGAAAACTTTATATCCAAACCTATTGAGAAACAACTCAAGTCAATTAATGGTGTTAGAAAGGTAACCTCTCAATCGTTAAGTGATGTATCTATCATTACTGTTGAATTTGGAACGGATACTAAGGTACCCATCGCTAAGCAAAAGGTACAGGATGCAGTAGATAAATCGAAAAGTGATTTACCGGCAGATTTAACCAACGATCCCACCATTCAGGAATTTGATATTTCTGAGATGCCTATTATGAACATTAATATGGCCAGTGATTTACCTCTCGACAAATTAGAAAAATATGCCAAGGAATTAGAAGAAAAGATCGAAACCTTACCTCAAATTACCAGGGTAGATAAAGTAGGTGGTTTGGAACGAGAGGTTCAAATTGAAGTGGATCTCTTCAAAATGCAACAAGCGGGTATGACCTTTGGCGACATTGAAGCAGCTGTTGGAAGAAGAAACGTAAATATTTCCGGTGGTGAAGTAATTGAAAATGGAGTACGAAGAAATGTAAGGGTAACGGGTCAAATTACAGATCCTAAAAACCTGGAATCATTAATTATTCGTTCATTCACAGGAACAACCGCCTTGCTGGGTGATTTTGCAGAGGTAAAAGATGGTTTTAAAGAAAAGCAAGATTATGCACGTCTAGATGGAAAACAGGTAATCACCTTAAACGTTATCAAACGAAGTGGAGAAAATCTGATTGAAGCATCGGATGAAATCAAAAAAATAATTGATGATTATAAGGTGACTAAATTCCCGGAAAATGTGGATGTAATTATCACCGGTGATCAGTCCAATCAAACAAGGGTTCAATTAGCCGATTTAATTAATACGGTAATCATTGGCTTTATTTTGGTGTTAGTTGTTCTCATGTTCTTCATGGGCTTCAAGTCGGCCTTCTTTGTGGCCTTGGCCGGCCCTCTATCGTCCTTCATTGCCTTTATGATTATGCCGGGATTAGATTTTACCTTAAACGTAATTGTATTGTTCTCCTTCCTTTTAGCATTAGGAATTATTGTAGATGATGCGATTGTGGTAATTGAAAATACACATCGACTCTTACATAAATATCCTTTCAATATTGAACAAGCGGCTAAATATGGTGCAGGTGAAGTATTTATTCCTGTACTTGCAGGAACACTTACCACACTTGGACCCTTTGTTCCTTTATTATTTTGGCCGGGTGTGGTAGGTAAGTTTATGTCGTACATACCTATTACATTAATTATCACGTTAGGTGCCTCTTTGTTTGTGGCCTTCGTCATCAATCCGGTATTTGCGGTATCCTTTATGAAGAAGGATGAGCATTTGCAAAAACCAAGTTTAAAAAAGACATTGATTGCAACGGTAGCACTTGGAATCCTTGGAGGAATTATTCATTTATTTAAAAATCCTGGACTAGCTAACTTATTGTTGTTTAGTGCTGCCATGGTATTATTACATCATTTTGTTTTAAATAAATTAATCCGATTATTTCAGGATAAAATTTGGCCGAAGTTCACCACTGCTTATAGAAAATTACTAAGCTTCCTTGTAAAAAAATGGATTCCTGTATTCACCATTTTAGGATCGGTAGCCCTATTGGTATTGAGTGTAATCACCTTCGGAAGTACCAATCCTAAATTAGATTTCTTTCCAGATCCTGAACCAAATTTCACCTATGTATTTGCAGAACTTCCTATGGGAACGGATGCTGCGGTAACGGATTCTGTTGCAAAAATAATGGAAGGTAAAATTTATGAAGTATTAGGTAAGGATAACCCAAATGTTGAATCCATCATTACTAATATTGGATTAAATGCAGGCGACCCACAAAATCCCGATCGTGTTCCAACACCCCATAAGGTAAGAATTACAGTAGCCTTTGTTAAATTCTCTGAGCGTAAAGACTTCAGCACTCGGGAAACTTTAGAGGCCATCAGAATGAAATTTGAAAATGAACCAATTAGTGGTGTTATTATCAATGTAGATAAAGAATCCTCCGGCCCACCAACAGGTCCACCTGTGAATGTAGAAATCTCCGGTGATGACTTTAATATGTTGGATTCTATTGCCAATGATTTAAAACGTAAAATTGAAGCTCAAAATATTCCTGGATTGGTTGAGTTAAAATCCGACCTTCAAAGAAGAAAACCGGAATTTATTATTCAGGCCGATCCATTAAAAATGGAATCAGAAGGGATAACCACCGTTCAGGTAGGTTTGGAATTGAGAACGGCTTTATTTGGTAAAGAAGTTTCTAAATTAAAAGGAGCCGAAGATGATGTACCTATTATCGTTCGATTAAAACCAGAATATAGACAAGATGTACATCAGCTTACCAATGTAAATATTTCCTTTATGGACATGGGTACAGGTAGATTTAAACAAGTACCAATCTCCTCCTTAACAGAAGTAAAAAGACTTGAATCATTTAATTTGATCAACAGAAAAAATCAAAGCAGGGTAGTTAATCTATCGTCTAAAGTAAAAACCGGATTTACTCCTGATGCGATCAATAAAGAAATTCAACGAATTATTGATGAATATGAAAAGCCAGCTGGTTATGATATTAAAATTACCGGACAACAGGAAGATCAAAAAGAAACCTCTGATTTCTTAGGAATAGCCTTCTTAGGGGCATTGGCCTTAATGTTCCTCATCATGGTAATTCAATTTAATTCAGCGGTAAAACCATTACTTATTTTCAGTACCGTATTATTTAGCTTAATCGGTATATTCTTTGGATTTACCGTTTCAGGAATGAACATGTCCATTGTAATGACGGGTGTTGGGGTATTTGCCTTAGCAGGTATTGTAATTCGAAATGGTATCCTCCTCATCGAATTTACCGATGAATTAAGAGCCAGAGGAATGGAAGTATATGATGCAGTTATTGAAGCTGGTGCAACCCGTATGACTCCCGTTATCCTTACAGCAACGGCAGCGATCCTGGGATTGATTCCATTGGCCATCGGGTTAAATATCGACTTTGCAGGATTATTAGCACATGGGAATCCACATTTACACTTAGGTGGTGATAACGTAGCCTTCTGGGGCCCATTAGCCTGGACCATTATATTTGGTTTAACGGTTGCTACATTCTTAACCTTACTGGTAGTGCCTTGTATGTATATTTTTGCCTACAAGTTCAAACATAAATTATTAGTTCCATTGGGTAAATGGTTTACCAAGGTTACTTCATAGTTTTTCATTTGGTTTAGGTTGGTTAAAAAAAGGCCCGTAGAGAAATCTTCGGGTCTTTTTATTTATAGCAAATCCTGAGGACCAAGGGCGAAATGGCATCGTTTTATGCTCCCGCAGATCTACTCGCTTCACTATTTCTATTTTTTTGTGCTCATGAACTCAGCGCCAAAGGCGATTCGGTTTAGCAGATCAAAGTGATTTTACGAACGTCACTCATGGCTGTTCAGGTCATATATTTACTGTGATGGCTCACCTGCGGTAAGCTTAATCCATCCTATAAATTTATTGTTCGTTAAAGAATATTTGTCCAGCTTGCTGGACATCTGCGAACATAAAATCAGAGGCTAAGGAATGCACCCGCATGGCATCTGCTGATCTGCGAAAATCTGCGGGAGCAAAAAAACATAGCAAAACATAAAAGGATACCCCACAAAAAAGCCTTCCCATTTAGCGAGAAGGCTTTAGAATAATTTTAAATAAATACTATTTAATTTTCTTATCGATTTTTTCAGATTCTTCTGAAGCTAAAACCAAGTCAACCAACACTCTTCCACAATGTTCGCAAACGATAATTTTTTTACGTTGTGCAATGTCTAATTGTCTTTGAGGTGGGATTTTATTAAAACATCCACCGCAGCTATCACGCTCTACTGCCACAACTGCCATTCCATTGAATGAATTATGGCGAATTCTTTTATAAGCCACTAAATATCTTTCTTCGATGTTCTTTTCGAAGTCGTTCGATAAGCTTTGTAAGCTTTCTTCTTCTTTTTTAGTCTCTTCAACGATATCATCTAACTCAGCCTTCTTATGCTTCAAATCGTTAGCACGATCATCATACTTAGCAGTAAGTTCATCAATGGCAGCTTTAACTCCTTCTATTTTGAATTTAAACTCCTTAATTCTTTTTTCAGCCAACTGAATTTCAAGATTCTGAAATTCCATTTCTTTAGCTAATGAATCGAACTCACGATTGTTACGTACATTCTGTTGCTGAGTCTCGTATTTCTTAATTAAAGCCTGAGATTCTTTAATAGCCACCTTTTTACCTACTATTTCATTCTCTAAATTAGTAAGCTCCTGCTTTTGCTTTTGAACTCGGGTATCTAATCCGGCAATTTCATCTTCCAAATCCAATACCTCTAATGGCAACTCTCCACGAATGGTTTTGATTTTATCAACACGGCTATCTACTAATTGTAGATCATATAAAGCACGTAGTTTTTGTTCAACTGTAAGGTCCTTTGTAGCTGTTGCATCTTTCTTAGCCATATTACAAGTATTTTACTGGATTTGTATTTGTATTTACTTTAAGGACGGCAAAGGTAGTAAATTTTTTCTTAAGTTCCTCCACCAGCAGGTCTATTGTAAACTGCTCACTTTCAAAGTGTCCTATATCCGCCAGAACTATTTTATCCTCCGCATCAAAAAACTCATGGTATTTAACATCTCCGGTAATAAATATCTCTGCTCCGGCCGCTATAGCTGCAGGTAACAGAAAAAATCCGGAGCCTCCGCAAACAGCCACCTTTTTAATTTCGGCCTTATTCGGACCTGCATACCTAATCACCCCTGCCCCAAAGGATTGTTTTACTCGATTTAAGAAGTCAACCATAGGCTCAGCCACCTCCAATTCCCCAACCATTCCGCTTCCAATGTATTGATTTTCATTAGCTAAGGTAACAATGTCATAGGCCACCTCCTCATATGGATGAGCCAGTTTTAATGCCTTCACCAACGAATTTTTTAAGTAGGATGGGAAAACCACCTCAATTTTGGTTTCCAGTTCCTGGTGTTGCTCATGATGTTTACCTATTAAAGGATTGGTTCCCTCCCCTGCCCTAAAAGTTCCCATCCCTTCCACATTAAAACTACATTCATCATAGTTCCCAATATGTCCGGCCCCGGCTGCAAATAATGCATTACGTAGGTTTTCTGCCGAATCTTTGGGAACAAAGGTGGACAGCTTGGACAATAACCCCGATTTTGAGCTGAGTATCCTTGTGTTTTTTAACCATAACACGCCTGATATTTTGGCATTTACGCCGTTGGGCACATTATCTAAATTGGTATGTATGGCATATATGGCAATATCATTTTTAAGGGCTTTCATCAAGGTACGTTCCACATAATTTTTGCCTGTAAATCGTTTCAACCCTTTAAATACAATGGGATGATGGGCTACCACCAGGTTACAACCTCGTGCTATCGCCTCTTCAATAACCGCTTCCGTACAATCCAGTGAAACCAAGATCCCCGTAATGTCATTTTCATGGGAGGTAAGTAGTCCGGAATTATCATAGTCCTCCTGATAGGCGGACGGAGCAAAAACTTCGAGGTAATGGGTTATATCATGTATTTTCATAGAGCTAAGGTATAAAAGTTCATGATTCTTGCATACCCTGCCTACCGGCAGGCAGGCGCTATATCTTGGTAATGGTTTTTATTTGACTTTTTTGCTCAAAATAGGGAGATCCCAGCTGGAGCAGGGTCTCCATCCATTAAGTGCAAAATAAAAACTATAAGGAAACTGCCACGTCCCGGGCCACATCCTCACAAGCAGTAACTGCGCAAATATATTAGCTCTTCCCATTTAATGAAAATATAATCGAAAACACTTGCAGGAGTATTATTAACATTATAGATTTGATAAGTTAACAGTAGAACAAATGCCCAGGTTTTAAATTATTGGTTAATTTGAACTATAGCAGCCAAGTATGAATTTTAGGAAGTTACTTTTACCGTTTTCTCCCGTTTATGGTGCAGTAGTTGGCATTAGAAACCGTATGTACGATACGGGAAAACTTCCATCTAAAGAATTTCAAAAACCCGTTATTGTTATAGGAAACCTTACAACAGGTGGTACCGGAAAAACACCGCATACCGAAATGTTGATTGATCTGTTTAATGCCGAAAGAATTAAATCAGCTGTTTTAAGCCGCGGATACCGACGTCAAACTTCTGAATTATTGGAAGTAAATACAACACATTCGGCTGCCGAAGTAGGCGACGAACCCAAACAAATCAAGCTAAAACATAGTAATAACCTAGTGGTTGTTAATAAGGATAGAGTACAGGGGATAGAATATATTATAGATACACATCAGGAAATTAAAGTGATAGTAATGGACGATGGGTTTCAGCACCGAGCGGTTAAACCCGGTTTATCTATCTTATTAATCGATCATAAAGACCTGGATAAAAAGGATTTCCTCCTGCCCGCCGGCAATTTACGTGAAAGCAAAAAAGGGATAGAAAGAGCAGATATCATTATTGTAACCAAAACCCCTGAGTTCTTTAGCCCCATGGAAAAACGGCATTGCCGCGAAAAGATTGACCCGGAAAAAAAGAAAAATATTTTCTTTACCTATATGAAGTATGGGGGACTTTATAGTGTTGTGGATGATGGCAAACCCTGCCTGTTTGATAAAGAATATTATTCGGAAAGAGATTATAAAGTGTTGTTGGTTACGGGTATTGCCAATGCAGAGCCCTTAGTTGATCATCTTAAAAAGAGCTTTAAACAAGTGGAGCATTTGTCGTTTGGCGACCATCATGCTTATAGTCCGTCGGATGTAAAGAAAATTGTAGAAGCCTATCATAAAATGCCGGGTGACAATAAAATAGTGCTGACCACCGAGAAAGATGCCATGAGACTCATGTATCCAGCTTTAAAAGAAATTTATCAAGAAATTCCATTATTTTTTATTAGCATTGAAGCCTGGTTCCACCATGATGAATACCAAACATTTAAAACAGGCATCTTAGCATATGTTAGAGCAAATACACCAGGCCTCCACCTATCTACAGCAAAAGTTTAATTCTCCCATTGATACCGGAATTATTTTAGGTAGTGGACTCGGCAATCTTGTTAATGAAATTAATATTGAACTAACCATTCCGTATCAGGAAATTCCTCACTTTCCCCTATCAACGGTGGAAGGGCATAGCGGGAAATTAATTTATGGAACTTTAGGGAACAAAAAAGTGCTGGCTATGCAGGGCCGTTTTCATTATTACGAAGGTTACGACATGAAACAAGTTACCTTTCCGGTAAGGGTCATGAAAGAGCTGGGAATTAAAAATCTCATCATCAGCAATGCGGCCGGTGGAATGAATGACGACTTTGAAATTGGGGAACTCATGGTGATCAACGACCATATCAACTTATTCCCTGAAAATCCATTACGTGGCAAAAATGATCCTAACCTGGGGGTTCGTTTTCCGGATATGAGTGCTACTTATCATAAAGAATGGATTGATAAAGCATTTGAAATTGCTCAACAACATCAAATAAAACTGAGTCAGGGAATTTATGCCGGGGTAACCGGACCTACCTTAGAAACTCCGGCTGAATATAAAATGCTCAAAATTATTGGAGCGGATGCGGTGGGTATGAGTACCGTTCCGGAAGTAATTGTTGCTTTACATGCAGGGATAAAAGTTTTTGCCATTTCCATTATCACCGACCTGGGTGTTCAAGGTAAAATTGTAAAAGTAACTCACGAAGATGTGGTGAGGGTAGCTGCTGCTCAAGAACCTAAAATGACCTTGATTATAAAGGAATTGGTGAATGCTATTTAGAGGTGATTCTTTTAATAGATAAAAGTTCCCCTATCATTTTAAAAACATACCAACTACTCACTTTACTATTTCCTACATCCTTCCATTGGTTAACAGGAATTTCTTTGATAAAAGTGTCTGCTTGATCAATACCCACCATTACCAGGATTCGTTTGATGATTTCTACATCGAAAACCCAGGATGATTGAAAGGGTTGAGTAAACAAATTTTCAACCCCTTGTTTCGAAAATAACTTAGCACCACATTGGGTATCGCCATATTTTTTTTTCAATGCCCAGGTAATAATGCTGGAAACCAACCGTCCGCTATAATGCCTAAATGCTTTTCGCTCGATGGTGGATTTGTCGGCTATTTGTCGTGAACCAAAAACCATCCATAGTTGGGAATGTTGTTGCATTTCCTTTTCCATGATTTCGATAAAGGATAAAGGGGTTGCCAAATCGGCATCCAGGTATCCAAAATTTTGAGCCGGAATATGTTGAATGGCATATTGAATCCCGTTATAAACGGCAGCAGCTTTTCCTTGATTCTTCTCTATATTCACCACATAGGCATTGGTGCAGGTTTGTTGAATTTGATGCAGCAATTGGAGGGTTTTATCTGTACTACCATCATTTACAAAACAACAGGCATGCTGCGGATGTAATTTTAAATGATCTATAAAACTATCCATGGGCAAACGAGCATATTCGTTGTAACAAGGGATAATAATTACAGATGTATATAACATATTAATGTTTCCAGATTCTTAAAATGGGGCTGTTTTGGCGCTTCACTTCATAGATAACTTCCTTATAATGCGAATGACCAATGATATCCACCTGATCGAATCTAAAAGTAGTTAAATAATATTTAGAAGGTGCCTCTCCCTTATCTTGCAAAAATACAAATCGGTTCCGATCCTTCTCCGGTAATAATAGTGCATTGCGACGAAGGGCCTCATGAAATAAAAAGATAGGTATGGTATCCGATTGATCAGTTTTAGCTATGTATTGAAGTCCTTCGTAAAAGCTGGTTCCCCAATAATCCATATCGTAATGAGATTGTAAATAATTGGTTTTATGCGAAACCATTTCATTAAAATAAACTTGTTGATAGGGATGCAATCGTATCATTTGAATTCCAATCCATCCAAAATAACCTATCATTCCAAGAAAACTCAATCGGGATAAAATTCTTTTTTGTTGGTGAACCATATAAAATAAATAGCCTGCGAAAACGATAAAGGCCGGATATATAAAATATAGCTGTCTCCAATCATCATAAAGTACCGATTTTAAATAAAGCACGGCTGCGATGGGGGCCAACCAATTCAACAGAAAAACCCATCCCATTAACTTCAGGGGTGTTTCGAAAATTTGCTTAGGTTTTTTTATAGATTGCCAAAGGAAAATAATGATTCCCACCAAACCGGAAATTAGATATAAAACCGGAACGGTGATCCCCATCCAGGTAAATAAATAATTAGTGAGTTGATCCCCCGGATAAATGGTTTCACCCCTAAATAACATGGTACCTATCCATGGAAATTTAGACATCATTATAAAAGCATTTTGAAATCGGGCAAAGGGCTGTTCCCATAAATATGGCCAGGTAGCATATAAGACCAATGCGGAAATGAGGGTAAACAGGATTCCGTGAATGAAAATTTTTCGTTCACGTTTTTGAATCCAAAGTACCAGCATGGTACCTAATACAGTGGCTAAAAATAAAATGCCCATGATTCTAAAATTTATGATCAATCCGGCAGTAATGGCCAATACAAGCAGTTGGAAATTTTTTGGTTGAAGTATATAATTATATAAACTATAAAAGGCAATGATGTACATGCATAAAAAAGGCAAATCCTTTGAATTAAAAAAAGCATGTCCGAAAATTCTCGGACTTAATAATAACATGAAAGTGGGAATAATGGCTATGCTCCATTTTTGAAATAATTTGAGATTAAGTCGAAAAAAAATAAAGGACGCCCAACAAAAAAACAGGATATTCATAAGATGACGAAACAGATAGACCTCTCGGGTATCGTATAATCGAAATAATTTCTCCAAATAAATAAGGGGTAATTCGAAACCCACTCCATAAATTTTATCCTTGATTTGCATATAGGTTCTATCACCACCTTCCACATAATTATAGGCTGCGGTTCCTATTCCCCGTTGCACAGGCTCATCCCAACTTATACCATAATCCTTATACAACAATAGTGCAATGATAACCAATACCAGGAGGTAGGCCCAGGATAAAATTTTATGTTGGATGGATAATGAATGCATATGGTTGAACAAATATAAACTATTCAACCTGAACTACTCACTAGCCCGGATTGAAGCGATACCGCCGGCGCAGTTGGCCGACTCATTTTCTTATTTTTTACCCTGTGGCGGAACAGAACATGGGCAAAAATTTAGAAAATGAAGGCTTACCAGCCGGAGTTAAGCGTAAAGCCGGATAGGCTCCATATATTGCGATTCAACCTGCTAAAGCCTACACCTCAATTGGAATTATTTAGATTCTTAAATTATATGAATAGTGCCGGGTCAAATTAGCTTTTACCCCCTCTTTTTTGCATCTTTGCCCATCTTATTGGTTATGGAAGATATATACGATAAATATCAATTAGTAGTAGGTTTAGAGGTGCATGCTCAGCTAGTTACCAAAAGCAAAGCTTACTCTGCCGATTCTGCCGAATACGGAGGGATGCCCAATACACATGTAAGTCCTACTTCGTTAGGTTTGCCGGGTGCATTGCCTGTAATGAATGCCCAAACCCTCAATTATGCCATTACCCTGGGTTTGGCCTTAAAATGTGATATCCGCTACGAAAACCACTTTGCAAGAAAAAATTATTTCTATGCCGACTTACCTAAAGGCTATCAGATAACTCAGGATAAAACTCCTATTTGTAATGGGGGTTATGTAATGATTAAAGATGATAATGGGAATGATAAAAAAATTGAATTAGAAAGAATTCATATGGAAGAGGATGCCGGGAAATCGATGCACGACCAGGATCCATATGATAGTTTAATTGACTTAAACAGGGCAGGTGTGCCGTTGGTAGAAATTGTTTCCAGACCGGATATTAGAACTCCTAAAGAGGCCTATAATTACCTAACTGAAATACGCAAGCTGGTTAGACATTTGGAAATTTGCGATGGTAACATGGAAGAAGGTTCCTTACGTTGTGATGCCAACATTTCTGTTATGCTCAAAGGTTCTTCGGAATTTGGAAGAAGGGTGGAAGTAAAAAACATGAACTCTATTAGAAATGTTCAACGGGCCATTGAGTATGAAATGAAGAGACAGATTGAGGCCATTGAACGCGGTGAAACCATTATACAGGAAACCAGAAACTTTGATGCCGGCACAGGTACCACCTCCGCCATGCGTACTAAAGAATCGGCGAATGACTATCGTTATTTTCCGGAGCCTGACCTTCCTCCTATTTTTATTACCCAAGAAAAAATTGCAGAAATAAAATCTTTAATGCCTGCCTTACCGAATGAATTATTTTTAAAATATACCAAAGAACTTAAATTACCGGAATATGATGCCTATATCTTAACCGATAATAAATATGAAGCTTTGTATTTTGAAGAAATTATTGCTCATACCAAAAATGTGAAGGCTGCTTCGAACTGGATGATGGTTCATATTAAATCTTATTTAAATGAAAATGGATTGGATATTAAACGTTTTGAAGTAAAACCTATTACCATTGCAAACATGATTGCCTTAATTGATGAAGGCAAAGTAAGTAGCTCTGCAGCTCAACAAATTTTTAAAGAATTAGTAAAAAGACCTTCTGCTCAACCAATAGATATTGCTAAAGAAATGAACTTGATTCAGCAATCAGACAGTTCATCCATTGAGCCGATTGTAGATGAAGTTTTAGCGAAAAATACCGCTAAGGTGGAAGAATACAAAGCAGGTAAAAAAAGTTTGTTAGGGATGTTTATGGGTGAGGTAATGAAAGCCTCTGGCGGGAAAGCTGATCCGAAGGTGGCAACAGAAATTTTAAAGAAAAAATTAGATGTATAAAATGATGAAAACGGGATTTGTTAAACAGTTGGGATTGACTAGCCTTGCATTGGCTTTTTTATTAAGCTGCGGTGGTAAAGGTAAAAGTGGAAATGCTTATATATCCGGTACCATTACCAATGGAGGTGAACAAACTTTGTATTTAGAAGAATTGACTCCCGAAAAAATTCTGATGCTGGACTCGGTGAAGTTGGGGAAAGATGGTTCGTTTAGCATTAAAAAAAGAGTAGGTTCTATTAATTATTATAGGCTGAGATTAGGCAAAGAACAAACGGCCAATATGTACGCAACACCTAATAATGTGATTGTATTTATTAGCGATTCCAGTGAGACCCTCACTATACAGGCGGATGGAAAAGCCATGAACAGCGACTTTAAAGTAAGTGGCAGCAAAGAAACTGACTTGCTTACCGAAATCAATAATTATTTAATTAAGGGAGAAAAAACGATTGATTCATTAAATAAAATTTACCAGGAAACACCTGAAAAATTTAATCAGGCTGAAGGTGAAAGAATATTTAATGAGGTGACCATTTCGAGAACAGATTACATGAAAAAATTTGCCTTGAGTCATTTGGATAATTTTGTGGTGTTACAAGCACTTCCCTTTTTAAATCCTGATCAGGATTTGGAGGTTTTTAAAAAAGTAAATGAGTCCTTAACAAAAAAATACCCCATGAATGGTTGGGTAATTAATTTAGGGAAACGTATTGAACAACTCAGCTTTTTAGCGCCAGGCACCGAAGCTCCGGACTTTACGATTCTTACTCCGGATGATAAAAATATTTCGTTAAAAGACTTTAGAGGTAAATTTGTTTTGGTTGATTTTTGGGCCAGTTGGTGTAAACCTTGTCGTGCCGAAAATCCAAACGTGGTGGCTACCTATAATAAGTTTAAAGGAAAAGGGTTTACCATTTTTGGTGTAAGTCTCGACCAAAATAAGGAGGCCTGGATAAGTGCCATTAAATCCGATGGGTTGGTTTGGCAGCATGGATCCGATTTAAAATATTGGGATGCTGCTCCTGCTAAATTGTATAACGTGAGTTCCATTCCTTATAATATCTTAATAGATAAGGAAGGTAAAATAGTTGCCAAAAACCTACATGGAGCTGACCTTGAAAATCAGCTAACGGCTGTTTTAAAATAGTCATGGACTATAAAGATCTACAAGCGGGTAATACCTCCGATTATTTTTGGTTTAAAGGCAAAACCGATTTGATCCATACTTTTATGAAACAAAAGTTTGGGGAACGTAAAGATCTGAAAATATTAAATATTGGTGCAGGTACTGGTGATGACCTGCAAATACTCAATAAATTTGGGACCAACTATGTGGTAGATATCGATGCCAATGCATTGGCCATGATTGATCCTTCGTTATGTGCCGAAAAAATCCAGGCAGATGCTTGTGCCCTCCCCTATGCCGAAAATTATTTTGATGTAGTAATTTCCTGTGACTGTTTTGAGCATATTGAAAATGATTTGAAAGCAATTGCAGAAACACATCGGGTTATAAAAAAAGGAGGATTATTGATTTTTACCGTACCTGCTTTTCAATCGTTATATAGCAGCCACGACAAAGCCTTGGACCATTATAGAAGATATAATAAAACAAGCCTTGGCGAAGCCATGGCGATCTTCTCTAAAAAAAGATTTTTCTTTTGGAATACCATTATGTTTCCTGCGGCTGCATTGAGCCGAATGCTAAGAAAAAATGCTCCGCCAAAAGTTGACAATCCGAAAACGGGTGTTTTTTTGAATGCTATCATGTTTAGAATTTTGCAGGTGGATAATTTTTTAATCAAAAAAAATCTATCCCTCCCAGCAGGATTAAGCATCGTTGGTTATTGTTATAAATAATTATTTTCAATTTTATATCTTCACCCTTCAATTAAAATAAATTCTATGCGAATTCTTGATACCATTTATCATCCGGCCATGTACATTGGCATTTTATATATGAATGAAAAATTCATTTTAAAATTCGAAATGGGTCCCTATGAGCAAATCTATAAATTCACAAAAGAAATGGCTCCGGATGTTGAAAGCGTAAAAACAATTTGTGATGCAAACTTCCAGCAGGAAGTATTCGAATTATTTGATAAAATGCATGCCGGTTTTAAAAAGAAATTTTCTTAATAAGGTATTTACCTTCGTAAACAATCTTTATTAAATAAACCCCCTGGCTGTATGCTCGGGTATCAATCCAGGCCTCCTGATTATAAGATCCCATGCTAATGGATTTACCACTGATATCAAGTAATTCCACCGTAAACGAATGCGTTGCCAATGGAACCTGAATGCCAATTTGACCATTAACCATACTTACAAAAGCTTGCAAGGGAGTTTCGTTTTCGATGCCGGTAAATACTGATTTATATTCGAAATGATCGATTCCAATGGTGGAACTATTCACCCCTGCCTGACCTCCATCCGTAACAAAATATCTTAATCCAATTCTACATGGTGTGGAAGGACTGATGCCATCAATCATTACGGCATATCTTGTCCAGATCATTGGGTATCCACCTGTTGAAATGGTTAAGGTTGGATTGATGGTTAATAAGGTAGTATCAAAATCACCAACGGAGGTGATGGAGATTCCTACATCTATAGTATTGGTTCTATTGAGTCTCAATTCCAATCTATCCGGATAGGCTGCATTTTGAAAAGATCGGGTATAAAAAATAATAGAGTCCCCTTCTGTACAATTAATGGTAGGTGTAATTAACCAATTGGAGATATCTCCCGACTGGCCAGCAACAATACTAGTATAACCTACTACGATGCTAGAATTATCGGGACCGAAAGGGGCATCAAAATTTCCGAAATCCTGCTCCCAGGTTCCAGTACCCATGGGAGAACTATTATTTACCTGGAACCATCCATTTAAATATAAAGAAGGAACATCTACAAAATCTTCTACAAAATTTTGAGCATTTCCCAACAAAGGAAAAAAACATATTAGAATAATTATGATTCGCTTTTGCATTAGTCTTTCTTTATATACTCATTTAATTTTTTACATACTTCCTGAGCCGTTAAATTATTTAACATCTGACCCTGAAATGCTATACTAATTTGCTGAAATTGTTCGGAAATAACAATAGCAAAGGCATCCGAAAGCTCGGCAATCCCCAAAGCGGCTCTATGTCGCAAGCCTAACCCATCAGGAAAATCGGTCTTTTCTGACAAGGGCAAAATACACCTGGCTGCTTTAATGGTATTTCCTTTGATAATGATGGCCCCATCATGCATGGGACTATTTTTAAAAAATATATTTTGTAAGAGTTGGCTGGATAATCTTGCATCCATAGCCACTCCGGATTTGATATAATATTTGAGTTCAGAGTTTTTCAAAATCACAATGAGTGCCCCTGTTTGAGTTCTTAATAGATCGTTTAACGCCAATTCCATCTCTTTAGTATTGGTTTGTTCGGCATAACTGCCCACCAAAGAAGTAGGAACCAAACGTTTTAAAAAACCAAAACGGCTATTGAGCCAGGAAGTTCCTACCAACAGCAAGAAACGCCGGATTTCCTGTTGAAAAACCACCACCAAAGCCAACACCCCTACGCCAATAAATTGTCCCAAAATTTTGGATAACAATTTCATTTGTACGGCATCTACAATGAGGTAAAGAATATAGATCGTAAGGATTCCGAAAAATATATTGATGGCCGCCGTACCTTTTACCAATTGATATAAATAATAAATCAGCAAGGCTACCAGAACGATATCCAATAAATCAATCCATTGTATGTCGATAGGCCAAATCAATGAAGTACTTGTTGATATTGTTCGAATAATTGAATGGTTTGATAGGCTTCTTTTACATCATGAACCCTTAATATATGAGCACCATTTAATAAGGCTATCATATGCAAAGCGGTAGTCCCATTTAAAGCATCTTCAGGTTTGGTACCGATTACCTTATTAATCATAGATTTTCTGCTGAGTCCAACGAGCACCGGCAAATTAAATTCAGTTTGAAACTGGGACAAGTTTTTCAAAAGGGTATAATTATGTTCAAGCGTTTTGCCAAAACCAAAACCGGGATCTAAAATAATGGATTCTACCCCAAATGTTTTGAGTTCATCAATCTTGGTTTTAAAAAAATGAGACATCTCACTCAGAAGATTTTCATATTGAGGGGATGTTTGCATATTACCCGGTACCCCCTTCATATGCATGAGTATATAAGGAACTTTAAACTCTCCCAATACAGTAAATAGGTCGGAATCAATCCCTCCTCCCGAAATATCATTGATTAAATCTACCCCGGCTTCTAAGCACTTCCTAGCGGTGGAGGAATGATAAGTATCTACCGAAATCCAAACTTCAGGTAAAGCCTCTCTTATAGCTAATAAAAATGGTAACAATCGATCCTGTTCCTCCTTAGGATCAATGATAGAAGCCCCCGGACGAGAGGATGCTGCCCCGATATCGATGATATCAGCTCCCTGTTGCACCATTTCCTTTACCCTATTGATGGCCACGGCTTCGGATAAGGCATATTTACCCCCATCAAAAAACGAATCCGGCGTAAGGTTCAATATTCCCATGATCCGCGGTCTATCCAAAAGCAATCGCTTCTTACCGGAGGTAATTTCGAATGGGAAGGATGCACCAATAGAGGTCATGTGATGAAAAGAATTATTGTCTATCGGTAAAAATAATTAATTTCTTGAAGGGGAACAAGCTTTTAGAAGTAAACCAAATCAACCAGCAATAGGTCATCAGGTTGATATTACCCGACAGATCAAGTTAATAATCCTGATTTTTTTCTAATTTTACCACATGAGCAACACTTCTGCACAATACGATGAGGCGATTAAGTTATGTAAGGACCTCTTCATGAAAAAAATGAAGGATTATGGTTCCTCCTGGAGAATCTTCAGACCATCTTCATTAACTGATCAAATTTTTATCAAAGCTCAACGAATCAGAACTATTGAAGAGAAGGGAACTCAAAAAATAGAAGATGATATTAAAGGGGAGTTTATTGGAATCCTTAATTATAGCATTATTTCATTGATTCAACTGGAATTAAAAAATGAGGATGCCTTGGAACTCGGTGTGGATGCAGCAGAAACCCACTATAACAAACATGCCAAATATGCTAAAGAACTCATGGAAGCCAAGAACCATGATTATGGCGAGGCCTGGAGGGATATGAGGGTAAGTTCGTTTACCGATATGTTATTGGTTCGTATTATGCGCATTAAACAAATAGAAGGTAATAA
>JBEIQI010000123.1:0-8636 GCA_040376605.1 Flavobacteriales bacterium
ATAAAACCAACTTGCCTATTTTTTTTTCTCCCATTTCATTTTCCTTATACCGGAATTTTACAATTTCCTCGATCCATCCAATAGGTAGGTCTTGGTCTAATGGAAATTGAATGGACCCCTTACCTCCTTTATATTTAGAGAGTTCTTTCTTAAAAGTTACGATCGCCGTGCCAGATGGGTAAAAACCAATATGATTTTTATATCCGGCAAAATAGATCAAGGCCCCTTTGTATTTATAAGAAGGCATTTTATAACTAAAGCCTTCTTCCGCTTCTGGCGACCATTTGAGAATGGAGTTGCGAATTTTTTTAATCGAACTTGAGTGGATTTCGGAAAGGTGGAGATATAGTCATTCACGTATTTGTTTTTAGTTAAGGGCATGGTAGAATTTAATGACTAGCACAAAATATTGAACTTGTAATCATTATCCAAATCCAATTTTATGGAAACATTTTTCCACCTCATTGGCTAAAGGAATGATTTTGACATGTCCGGAATGAATGGTAATAGTAACGGTTCCGTTCCTAAGTTCAAATTCGTCGATTTGATTTTCTTGAAACATTTGAATGGCCTTTTCATTCTCCATTTTTCCTTTTAAATAAAAAGGGGATGGTAATTTTTTCTGCCATTTTATTGAGCTGAATAGTCTTTTGATCGGATTTTTTCCATAAGAGAAATGGTCATCGGAATTTAATCCTTCAACCGTTATCTTCATACCTATATATTCGTTAGCCTTTTTAGGAACAACGACTCCGTTTTGAGTCGTCTGGAATTTTTCGACCAGCAGCTTGTATTGTAGTTGGCCTAGTTTAAACGAGGTATTGAGCTGGTATCCAAAACTATTGCAATAACCTTCTGTAACGGGGCTATATGGCGCCAACTCTTTTTCCAATTGTTCGCAGTAATTTTTATTAGCCAGAAAGTAAGGTGAAGAGTCGTTTTTGTATGCAATGATTGAAAGGTTTTATGGATAGACTAGTTTGAACGATTATTTAAACAAAAGGTTGTCTAAATTCTTTAGTCATGATCACAGATCATCCATACTATGCGAACCGGTTGGTATTAAATGGATGTCTTCTACTGAGGAAACGAAACGCACTGTTGCAAATCTTGGAGGTGCTTATTCATGTTCGATTAGGTAATAAATAATGAAACCTGATTATTCCCTGTCCATGCATGTATACATAAATTGATCATCGTCGATGGTTTCGGCTAAGCCATCATTGTTATAGGTAATAACGTAGTTGTTACTGGCGTCTAAAAGACCACCAATATATACTTCGCGTGTTAGACAATTATTGATACTTGCCAAGGGGGTATATGGCATTATTAATTTATAAAATGCATGCAATGCAGTCCGACCTCCACCGTGGTTATCGTAGGTATAAAAAGATTCGGTATTCGTTATCAAGTCCTTGGTATAAATTACGTTCCCATTGCTATAGGTAATATCGAATGCTTGTACGATTACATTGGCATCGTTATACCTAATACAGGAGTCTATTTCGCCCGATGCATCGTATTTAATATTGGCATGGCCTCCAATGCTGGTTGGATTGCTGAGTCCAAACTCATCGAATAAATAATATACAGAGCCCACTTGATCGTTAAAATTAAATACCGCCTGATACCTTTCTACTATTAAATTATAACCCGTTACAATATCCACGTGATCGATAGATCCATTGTTATGATAATAGAGTTTATACATGACCAACAGGCTACCATTTACATCGTATGAATTTACTTGCGTTAGCCTATCGATGTTATCGTATTGATAGGTAGATTTCAATCCACTTACGTTCTCAATCGTATCTAATAAACATACTCTGGTGGTTTGTTTACATGATGTGGTGAGTAATAGGACCGAAATAATTGCGATCAATAAAATACGAGGGGTATGTTTCATAAGCTATGTATATTTATTCGGCTAAACTAAGGGTTATGCCTACAATAAAAACTGACTATGGTCAGGGTTAGCGTTTCCACCATAAAAAAAAGGCTTTCCATCGAAAGCCTTTTAATATTTTAATGAGATCTCTCCGCTTCGGTCGAGATGACAACAGAATTAAGTCTGCGGAATAGCATCGGCATATTTCTCCTTATCGTATAAACCTTCTTTTAGTTTATGTGCAACATCAGCAAATGCCTTAATGGTATATTCTACATCCTCCATCGAATGCGCTGCTGTTGGGATCAACCTTAAAATAATCATACCCTTTGGGATTACCGGATACAATACTACCGAACAGAAAATTCCGTATTTCTCACGAATGTCATAAACCACCTGAGAGGCCTCTTGTGGATTACCATTCAAAATTACCGGTGTAACAGGAGATGCAGTTACCCCAATATTTAAGCCCACATTTCTTAATCCGCTTTGTAATGCGTTTACGATTTTCCACAGATTTTCTTTTAGTTCTGGACGGGTTCTCATCATTTCTAATCTTTTTAATCCTCCAATTACCAGCGGCATTGGTAAAGATTTGGCGAAGATTTGAGAACGAGTATTATATTTTAAAAAGTTCATTACCTCAGGCTCTCCAGCAACGAAGGCACCTATACTGGCAAATGATTTGGCAAAAGTTCCAAAATAAACATCAATGTCTTTTTGTACGCCTTGTTCCTGGCCGGTGCCACCCAAATGATGTCCCATGGTTCCAATACCATGCGCATCATCCACCAACAAACGGAAATTATATTTTTTCTTCAGTTCGGAGATACCTTTTAAGTTCCCTTGAGCTCCACTCATCCCAAAAACACCTTCTGTAACCACTAAAATTCCTCCACCGGTTTGCTCTGCCACATGCACAGCATGTTGAAGTTGTTTTTCAAGGCTTTCCATATCGTTATGTTTGTAGACGAATCGTTTACCTGCATGTAAACGTGCTCCATCCACTAAACAAGCATGTGATTCTGCATCGTACACCAAAACATCATGACGTCCCAATAATGCATCCAATACCGACATGATCCCTTGATATCCATAATTTAGAAGCATTCCAGCCGGTTTCTCTACAAAAGCTGCTAATTCCTGTTCTAATTGTTCGTGATACTTAGATTCACCCGTCATCATTCGGGCTCCCATTGGATAGGCCATTCCCCATTCGGCAGCAGCATCTGCGTCCGCTTTTCTTATCTCCGGGTGGTTAGCCAAACCTAAATAGTTATTATGGCTCCAAACCAATACTTCTCTGCCTCGGAACTTCATCCTAGGGGCAATTTCTCCTTCCAATTTTGGAAATGCGTAATAACCGTGTGCTACTTTGGCATATTGGCCCAATGGACCTGGATTTTTTAAAATTTTATCAAAAACATCTCCCATGACTTTCTGGTTATATTGAATGGTTATACAATAAATGCTAATTTTGCGCAAATTTAGCAGTAAACCGTCAACTTTTGCGTTTTTAGTTCATGTTATGTTAACAATGAAAGTTCAAAACCTCCGTTGTATGGTTTCCAAGTAAGAAAGAATGAAGAAATTATTGGTAATTAGCCTGGTTGGATGGATGATGTTGAGGTCATGCAGTGAGTATCAAAAGGTACTCAAAAGCAGCGACCGACAATTGAAGTACGAGTTTGCCATGAAAATGTACGAAAAAAAACGTTTTAGTAAGGCCACCGCCGTATTTGAAGAATTGTACACCACCAGCCGCGGGGACGTAAATGCCGAGAATATTCATTATTATTTCGCGAAGGCTTATTATGGGGCAGGAGATTACCTGCTAAGCAGCTATTTTTTCGAGGACTTTATTTATAAATTCCCCAATAGTAAGTATATTGAGGATGCCGCATATACCAATGCCATGTGCTATTACAGGGATTCTCCCGAAAATCCGTTGGATCAAACCAGCACATATAAGGCCATTGCCCAAATGCAGTATTTTGTTGACCGATATCCACAAAGTCCCTATGTGGCAGAGTGTAATAAAAGGATTGATGAATTGCGGGAAAAGTTAGAAAGCAAGGCTTATCGTGTTGCTTATCAGTATTATAGAATGGAATATTACCAAGCGGCCTGTGTTGCTTTTAGTACCTTGCTCAAGGATTTTCCGGATACCGATAAAAGAAGCAAGTGTAGTTATTATGTGATAAAAAGTAGTTATGTATTGGCTATTAATAGCATCCGGACAAAGAAGGAGGAACGATTGGCCAGCGTTTCGAAATATTTTGATAAATTTGCATACTCTATCAAGGAGGAGACCGATCTAAAAGAAGTGACTCTCCTGAATGAAAAAGCAAAAGTTCTTTATAAGGAAGCTGTTGATTTGCGAATTGCAACAGAAAAGTTGAACAAGGAGGCTCATGATCATCAACATTTGCATGATCAACAGAAGAAGGACAAAAAGGAAAAAGTTAAAAATAAAGAAGACAAAAACAATAAATAAAGAGTATCATGAATTATAAGAAAGTAAATGCTGAACTAACTACTATTACCAGAGATACGGCTAAATTAGAAGCTAAAATCGGAAATTTATATGAAGCGATTTCTGTTATTGGCAAAAGAGCCAATCAAGTTGCTGGAAGTATGAAAGAGGAATTAACCGGTAAATTGGAAGAGTTTGGTTCTCATTCTGATAGTTTAGAAGAGGTATTTGAAAATCGTGAACAAATTGAAATTTCAAGACATTACGAAAAATTGCCAAAGCCTTCGGCTATTGCTTATGAAGAATTTATGACCGATCAATTGGGCTTTAATGATTTAAGTGTTGCCGAGGAAAAAGAAAGTTAATTTCCTCTTCTTACCCCATATAACATGTTAGAAGGTAAAAAAGTATTGGTCGGAATTTCAGGTGGTATTGCCGCTTATAAAATTCCATACCTAATACGTCTTTTGGTGAAAAATGGAGCAGAAGTAAAGGTGATGATGACTCCATCCGCATCTGATTTTGTAACCCCTCTAACCTTAGCAACCGTTTCTAAAAATCCAATCCTTACTGAGTTTTTTCATTCAGAAACTGGCGAATGGTATAATCATGTGGAGTTAGCTCTTTGGGCTGACCTAATGGTAATTGCCCCCTTAACGGCCAATACCCTTTCGAAAATGGCCAATGGTCAGGCTGATAATTTATTACTGGCAACTTATATGTCTGCCAAATGTCCGGTGATGTTTGCCCCGGCCATGGATTTGGATATGTATCAACATCCATCTACCAAATTAAATATCGAAAAACTCATTAGCTACGGCAACCTTTTGATACCGGCTACCACCGGCGAATTAGCCAGCGGTTTATCAGGAGAAGGTAGATTAGAAGAGCCTGAAAAAATATTCGAAAAAATAAAGGATTTTTTTTTTGAAAGAAAAACCTTAACCGGAAAAAAAATAGTTGTAACCGCAGGGCCCACTTATGAGGCAATTGATCCGGTTCGTTTTATCGGCAATCATTCAAGTGGGAAAATGGGTATAGACATTGCAGATGAGTTGGCGAACAGAGGGGCTGAGGTTGTTTTGGTTTGCGGACCATCTTCTATCCTTCATAAAAACGGAAAGGTACATCGGATTAATGTGACTTCTTCTGACGAAATGTTTTTTGCTACTACGGAGGCCTTTAAAATGGCAGATGCCGCTATATTAGCCGCAGCCGTTGCGGATTATAAGCCCAAAGAAGTTGCCGATTTTAAAATAAAAAAGAAATCGGATGACATGAATATTGAATTGGTAAAAACCCATGATATATTAGCTACGTTAGGAAAATCCAAAACAGAGAAGCAGGTTTTGGTGGGGTTTGCTTTGGAAACGAATAATGAATTGGAGAACGCGAAAGATAAGCTCATCCGAAAAAACCTTGATTTTATTGTATTAAACTCCTTAAAGAATCCGGGTGCAGGATTTAAGTATGCTACCAATCAGGTTACCATCGTTCATAAAGACAATAAAGTAGAAGATTTTAAGTTAAAATCCAAGGAAGAAGTAGCCAGAGATATCGTAAATACATTGGCAGAAAAACTCAACGCATGAAAAGATTTTTAATCATAGTCATCATTACTTTTGTTTTCAATTCCGTATTGAAAGCTCAGGAGATTAAATGTAATGTTACGGTTAACAGCAATCAAATTGCACAAGTAGAAAAGGACATTTTCAACGCCTTACAAAAGGGAATTTTTGAATTTGTAAATAATACCGTTTGGACAGAAGATGTATTTGCTGAGCATGAAAAGATCGAAGCTTCTATATTTATCAATTTAACGGAACAAGTAAAGGATGGAAACGGTCAGGTAGTTGCTGATCAATACAAGGGAACCATTTCTGTACAATCGAGAAGAAGAGTTTATAATACTACTTATGATTGTCAGTTACTCAACTATCAGGATAATAATTTTACTTTTTCATATATCCCCTTTCAGCAATTTTATTATTCCGAAACCTCTAGCATGAGCAATCTTACAGCGGTAATTGCTTTTTATTGTTATATGATGATTGGTTTAGATTACGATTCATTTTCACCCAATGGAGGAGATAAATATTTAGGAAAAGCCTTGAATATTGTTAATATGTCGCAGAATCTGCCAGAGCCGGGTTGGAAAGCAAGTGAGACGTCTAATCGGTATTATATGATCAACGATTATATGAATCCAGCCTTTAAACCATTAAGGGATTTAATGTACAATTACCATCGATTAGGTTATGATGTTATGAGCTCCGATTTACCCGGTGGTAAAAAAGTTGTATTTGATGCCTTAAAAAGTCTGGATAAAATTTGGAGTCAGCGTCCCAATGCTTTTCTATTGCAAATCTTTTTTAGTACCAAAAGAAATGAAATTATGGATATGTTAAAGGAATCAAAGGCTACCGAAAAAGTAGAACTTATTCCTATTCTTAAAAAGGTAGATCCTTCGCAAAGTTCCAAGTATGATGCATTAGTGGGTGATCCACAGTAATCATTAGCAACTGTTTATCATTTTATTTTGTGTTTGGTTAGGGATTATATATCTTATAGTAGATCATTTCGACAGATTTTATGGCAAAAAGTTTTGGCAACTATATATTTTCTGTTTCAACTAATCATTCAACTGCGTTGAAAACTGATGGTAATTACATTACGGAGTTCAGTAAGCTAATTATTTACTTTCCTAATTTTGAACCACTATGCTACAAACCCTGTATATAAAAAACTATGCACTTATCGATGAAACTCGTGTAGAGTTTCATAATGGGTTAGTTACCATTACCGGAGAAACTGGGGCGGGTAAATCAATATTATTAGGTGCGTTGGGTTTAATTATTGGCAATAGAGCCGACACCACAGTTCTCAGGGATAAGGATAACAAATGTATTGTAGAGGGTATTTTTGATATTAGCCGACTACAATTGACCAGGTTTTTTCAAGAGAATGAACTCGATTTTGATGAATTATGCATCATTCGAAGAGAAATATTACCCGGTGGAAAGTCGAGAGCATTTGTTAATGATTCACCGGTTCAACTAACCGTTTTAAAATCGCTAACCGACCTTTTAATTGATATTCATTCACAGCATGAAACCTTACAACTTCGGGACGATCATTTTCAATTAAAGATCCTGGATTTATTTGCAGATCATGATCTTGAATTAGATACTTATAAAAGAGGATTAAGGCAATTAAAGGAAAAGGAACATGAGCTATTTGACTTGAGAGACAAAGAAGCTAGAATAAAATCAGAACATGAATTTATAGCCTTCCAGTATAACGAGTTAAGCGAGGCCGGATTAATAGAGGATGAGCAACAGTTATTAGAAACTGAACTCACCCGAGGAGAAAATGCGGAGGAAATTAAAATCATTACCTCTGCTGCTATTCATGAAATTTCTGAATCCGAATCGAATATTTTAGGTAAAATTCATGCGATAAAAAACTCTTTTCAAAAATTAGGTTCGGTAGATAAGGAGTTTGAGCAAGTTACAGACAGATTGAACCAATTGTATCAAGAACTCAAAGATATCCTTGGATTGGTTGAATCGATTGCCGATCAAACAGATTTTGATCCAAATAGAAAACAAACCATAGAAGAAAGGTTAGACCTGATTTATACCCTTCAAAAGAAACATCGGTCTCAATCGGTGTCCGACCTTTTGGGATTGATTCAAGAACTTGAATCTAAGTTAGAATTTGGGGCAGGATTTGATGATACGATCCATCGATTGGAAAAAGAGATCGAAGTCGACAGAACAAATCTTATTCGATTAGCTCAACAAATTAGTGTTCAACGGAAGAAGTCTGCCATTGCTTTTGAAAAAGATGTCCTACAAATTCTTCAAGTTCTTGGGCTAGCTGAAGCTCAATTTAAAATACAAATAGAATCTTCTGGGGAGCTGAATAAATATGGATGTGATAAAATAAAATATTTGTTCTCTGCTAATAAAGGAATGTCATTAGAAGAGGTGGTAAAGGTAGCATCGGGTGGTGAAATATCCCGACTCATGTTAGCCATAAAGGCCTTGGTTTCTACGCGTAAAAATCAACCTACTATTATTTTTGATGAGATCGATTCAGGGGTCTCCGGAAATATTGCTGATAAACTCGGGCAAGTGATGCAAAAGATGGGAAAAAGTCAGCAAGTGATTGCCATTACCCATTTACCTCAAATAGCCAGTAAAGGTAATTTGCATATTAAAGTGGAAAAAAAAGAGGTTAATAAGAAAACGATTTCCATTTTAC
>JBEIQI010000371.1:0-1852 GCA_040376605.1 Flavobacteriales bacterium
ATGCCATTTTAGGACTCTCGGGATAGCTATTGATAAACTTCATCATCAGATCCTGTGCATCATCCTGAAAAAGCTCTACAGCACAAGCTGCATAATAATAGTTCGCATCCGCAATGGAGTATCTGGTGGCCGAAGCTTTGCCAGCATAAGCTATAGAATTCAGATAATCCTGAAAATGAGTTTGTGCCGTACCATATTTTTGTTTTTGATACAGATCAATTCCATCTTTAAGAATTCTTTCACTATCCTGAAAATATTCGCTTTTTTGAGCTCCTAAGTTTACGTTGAAACCTATTAGCATCAATACTATAAAGCAAAGTGATGTTAACCTTTGTTTACCCACGGTATGATTTATATAAATATCAAAGGTACAGTTGATGCATAGTTGTATTAAGTGTTTGTTGAATAACTTATTAACGTTATACTTTTAATAATTATTACATCATATTGGTATTTCACATGATTAATATTTAAACATTTGATGAAAATTATCAGGGTGGATTCAGCTGTTATTTCAATAAAAAATGGGGTTATCATGCAAGGCAAGATTCTTGTTCTTAGTAATGTTAACTTTCAGGTTAATGCAGGTGAATTCGTTTATCTGGTGGGTAAAACAGGAAGTGGGAAATCCAGTTTATTAAAAACTTTATATGGTGAATTGGCATTACCAGAAGGGGAATTGGAGGTTTGCGGTTATTCATTAGGCAATTTGCCCGTCAAACAAATTCCCTTTTTAAGAAGAAAGCTGGGAATTATTTTTCAGGATTTTCAATTATTAACCGATAGAAGTGTTACCAATAACCTCATGTTTGTTTTAGAGGCCACCGGTTGGACCAATAAATACGAAATGGAGCAAAGGATCGAGGAGGTCCTTACGTTGGTCGATTTAAGAACCAAAGGATTTAAGTTCCCACATGAATTATCTGGAGGTGAACAACAAAGGGTGGTAATAGCTAGGGCCTTATTAAATCATCCATCATTGATCATTGCAGATGAACCAACAGCCAACTTAGACCCCGAAACGTCTACTGAAATTGTAAGGTTGTTGCTTCAAATAAGTAAAAAGGGAACAGCAGTGCTCATATCTACCCATGATAAGTTTATTGTAGAGCAGTTTCCTGGGCGGTTCTTAAAATGCGAAAAAAGCACTATTGTGGAGTCTCAAACAGCATTTTCATAAGTTTTTGAGCAGATACTGAGTCGCTAAAAGGAGCCAATAAAATTTCACGATCTTTAATATTATCCTCAGTGAAACTTAATCCATAGGTATTCTCAACCTTTTCTAATAAATCATTTTTATCTTGAATATCCGCAATAATTGTTAGATCTTCTAACCCCGTGCCTTCCACCATTGGTTTATTCACAATACAATGACGGCCCTTATAAAGTGCATTTAATAACTTTAATTTAAGTCCGGTATTTTGATAAGTTACCAAAATATTGATTTGGGCTTCTCGGATCAGCTTGTCAATCTCCTCGTTGGTTGGATTGGCTATTAAAGTTATGTTTGAATGTAATTGACTGAATTCTTTTAGTTCTTTACAAGGGGCATTGCCCGCGATTACAAGTTGATAGTTTTTATTTGCTAAAGTCTCGGCTAAAAACAAGGCCGCTTTATGATTTTCGGAAACGGATAAGTTTCCATGATAAAGTAAGTAATTTCCCGTTCCAGCTAAACTGGTTATGGAAGCATTGCCATGAAATGCGGATATTGTTTTTACCTGATGATGGTATTTATTAAAATACTCTTTATCTTTTTCTGTGATTGCTGCAATTCCCGAACTACTTGCTAAAATTGGCTCATAGGCCTCTAGTTTAGTGCTCTCATTCAGAAAATAATATTTTTTAAACA
>JBEIQI010000103.1:0-9683 GCA_040376605.1 Flavobacteriales bacterium
ATTCATTTCTCTAAAATAAATTTCTGATCTGGTTTTTGCCGATTGCACGTTTGCCTTGGAGTAAAATGGTGAGTCAATAATATGAATTTCACCTCCTGTAGGTATTATTTTTAAGCACCGTTCAAGGATGTCTGTTAGATCCGGAAAATATTGAATCGAGGCATTAAACACTATCCAGTTCGGAATAGGACCTGTCCATGTGGATTGGCTAAGGTTGAATTCAAGAAAATGCGTATTCTTATTTTCGAATAAGCGCTTGGCTTGTTCTAATTCTAATGTATTTACCTCAACGCCATAAATCTGAGCAGTTGTGTGAAGATTCATCTGATGGGTAAACCAACCGTTTCCGCACCCTACTTCTAAAATATTTGTTAAACCCTCGTGTTTACTAAGATAATTGATAAATCTTTGGCATGATTTAGCTCTTAATTTCCATTCGCGTTGATGATTATCATTATTAATAATGGGTAATTGTAAAACCAACTCATCACTAAGGACCCGTTTTTCAAGTTTTCTTAAATCCAGGTAATGTTTTTCAAAATTCTTTATGGAATGCCCGTCATTATTCATTTTTCAAAGTTAGCAATTGTTTGAGAATTCGGTTATTTTTACATAAATTAGCCTGCTGATGCTTCTAAAGCTGTTAAATTTCTCCTAAATTTGAAGGGTGCTCGCAACGAGGCATGTTTGTTGTTAATCTATGGTTAAGGATTATAATAATAAAAAAAACCTTTTTACATTTACAATCATAATTCAAAAAAGACATGAAAAAAACATTTACAAAAATTCTTGCCGTATGCTTTTTAGTAGCAGGCACAACTATGGTATCGAATGCTCAAAAGTCAATGGGACCAGAATTCTTCTCAGAAACAACAACAGTTGATTTTGGAGAAGTTGATAATTCAAAAGATCCTGGATTTAGAATTTTGAAGTTTAAAAATAATGGTTCTGCACCATTAATGATTACAAACGCTGTTGGATCTTGCGGATGTACAATTCCTGAATGGCCTAAAGAACCAATAAAAGCAGGAGGAACTGCAGAAATTAAAATTAAATATGATATTACCAGAATTGGTACTATTAGCAAAACAGTAACTATTACCACAAACGAGGAAGAAAGTAAAGATGCTAATGGCAATCCGGTTTACAAAACTCACTTAATTCAGGTGAAGGGTAATGTTAAGGCTGGTGGTCAATAAGCAATAATTGTTTATTGATAATCATTAAGTTTTGTATTAAAATTTTTTATTGAAATAATAAATTAAAAGGACATGAAAAAAATCATTTTAGGACTTAGCGCAGTTTGCCTTTTTATGGTAGCAAATACAACTAATGTAAATGCTCAAGGACCATCTTTATCTGCTACTTCAATGACCGTTGATTTTGGAGAGGTTGCTTATGGAGGTGATGGTACACGTGAATTTACCTTTACTAACACTGGTTCCGAACCATTATTAATTACTAATGCTAAAGGTTCATGTGGATGCACTGTTCCTGAATGGCCAAAAGAACCGATTCGTGTTGGGGGTACTGGTGTTATTAAAATTAAATATGATACAAAACGTTCTGGAGCTATTAGCAAAACAGTAACAGTTACTACTAATGAGGTAGAATCAAAGGATGCTAATGGTAATCCAATTTATAAAAATCATATCGTTACCATTAAAGGTAATGTAAAGGCGGCTCCTGCTAACGATGGCACTCCTTTAAAAACAACTAATGGAGTAGTAACAGAATAGTACCTATTATAATTTCATAATTGTTAAATTTGCACCTCCTGGCCTAGCTAGGAGGTTTTTTTTTACCTTTAATCATTCATCAATCAATATTGTTATGCCAAGTATTTCAAAAAAAGGTTTAGCCATGCCATCTTCTCCTATTCGCAAGTTGGTTCCATATTCAGAGGAAGCTAAAAAAAAGGGGCGAATTGTTTATCATTTAAATATCGGGCAGCCTGATATTGCTACACCAAAAATTGCCTTGGACGCCATTAAAAATATTGATTTAAAAGTAATTGAATATAGTCATTCTGCCGGAAATGAAAGTTACCGCAGAAAATTAGCAGCTTATTATCAGAAATTAGGATTACCGGTGCAAACCGAAGACGTAATGATTACTACTGGTGGTTCTGAAGCATTGCTTTTTGCCATAATGAGTTGTTTGGATGAGGGAGATGAAATCATAGTACCTGAGCCATTTTATGCAAATTATAACTCATTTGCCTTAACTTCTGGTGCTAAAATTGTTCCAATTACCGCAAGTATTGCCAATGGTTTTGCTTTACCACCCATTGAGGAATTTGAGAAAAAGATTACCTCAAAAACAAAAGCAATTCTCATTTGTAATCCGTCTAACCCAACCGGATATTTATATACGAAGGAGGAGTTGGAACTTTTAAGAGACATGGTTATTAAACACGATCTATATTTTTTTGCTGATGAGGTATATCGGGAGTTTGTTTATGATGGGATGACGCATTATTCTACATTATTATTGGAAGGTATTGATGATCATTTGGTGATGATTGATTCAGTTTCCAAAAGATATAGCATGTGTGGTGCAAGAATAGGTGCTGTGGTTACCAGAAATAAAGAGCTTTATTCTACTATGTTGAAATTTGCTCAAGCTCGACTAAGTCCCCCAACATTTGGACAGATAGCTGGTGAAGCAGCTTTAGAAACCCCCAAGTCATATTTTGACGATGTGATAACCGAGTACAAAAATAGAAGAGATGTTACAGTAAGGCTATTATCAGAAATTCCAGGTGTAGTTTGTCCCACTCCCGGTGGAGCCTTTTATACGGTCGTTCAATTGCCTGTGGATAATGCGGATGATTTTTGTCAATGGATGCTAAGTGATTTTGAGTACAATAATCAAACGGTTATGATGGCTCCTGCATCTGGATTTTATTCAACCCCTGGTTTAGGCAAAAATGAAGTTAGGATAGCATATGTATTAAACGAAAACTCCTTGAGGAAGGCAATGGAATGCTTAAAGGTTGGATTAGAAGCTTATGCTAAAATAAAGCAAGAAGTATCGTTGGTTTGATCATTGTTCAATAATAAGAGACGCTGGTCTAACACCCAGTTCAAGGAGGAGTTTTGACATATCTGAAACAAAGTCAGTAGGGCCACATAGATAAAAGTTTCGGCTGAAATCAGCAATATGTTCTATTAAAAAATCTCTGTCAATTCTTCTGCTTACAAATCCAATGACCTGTTCACGAGTAAATATATTAATAAAATCATCCTTCAAAATTTTCTGGAGTTCATCTGGAATGATAAGATCCTCCACCGTTTTATTAGAATTAATCAATCGATTATTTTGAATTTGTTTCTTATCCGCTAGGTCTCTTAAAATTGCTACAAATGGGGTAATGCCTGCCCCTGCCGAAATAAAAATACCAGGACCTTTATATTGTATCGCTCCAAAAACATCACCAATAATTAACTCACTTCCGGCATTTGTTTTGCCCAACATATCGGTTACACCATGATTTTTAGGATATATTTTAATCATAAATTCTAAATGTTCCCATTTATTGAGACTTGTAAAAGTAAAGGGTCGAAATTTATCTTTCCAATCTGGAAGATTTATGCTAACCTCCGTTCCTTGACCCGGAATGAAAGTATAACCCGGTGGTTTTTCTACAAGAAATCTTTTTACATCATGCGTAATAAAGTTAGCTTCTAATACTTTAACAATAACCTTTCCCATATCAATTATACTAATGAAACACCAATCAATTTACCAATTCCAAAGGTAATTCCAGCCGCAATTAATCCAAATAACATTTGTCTGCCTCCAGAGAACCAAATACTTTTCCCTGTAAACATGGTAATAAATGCACCAATCATAAACAGTCCTAAAGCACTGAGCGAAGCACTAATAATAATAGCTGGATATCCTTCCCAAAAGAAGAAAGGTATCACAGGTATGATAGCTCCTAGAGCAAATAAAATAAATGAACTTAATGCAGCCACCATTGCAGAACCCTTTAATTCTTCCTGATTGATGCCAAGTTCTTCTCTAATGAGCATTTCCTGGGCTTGGCTTTTATTCTTCATGAGGTTGGCGGCCATTGTCTTTGCCTGTTCTTCAGGAATTCCTTTGGTTATGTATATTAGAGCTAATTCT
Source organism: Flavobacteriales bacterium (assembly GCA_040376605.1). Lineage (GTDB taxonomy): Bacteria > Bacteroidota > Bacteroidia > CAIKAF01 > CAIKAF01 > JANWKQ01. The sequence goes on from JBEIQI010000103.1 coordinate 4,138, forward strand.
TTTTCCTCCCCCTCAGGATTAGTTTCAAATTCCTCCTTTTCTAATTGAATTTGATTTTCGCTAAGCTCTTGTGAGCTTTTTACCGAAATCCATTCCCCCAATGCCATGGATAATGCTCCGGCAAGTAAACCCGCTAGGCCTGTAAGCAATACTTCCTTCTGGCCGCTCATTGCGCCAGCAATACCCATTACTAAGCTGAAGTTGGACACTAAACCATCATTTCCACCCAATACAGCAGCTCGCAATGCATTGCCCCCAATCGATCGATGCCTTTTTTCGAATCTTGTAACATCAGCTCCTCCAATTTTATTACTATGTAAAATATTCCTTAGAATGGATACATGGGAAGTATCCGAAATAGATGGGGTTTGTTTTCGGTTTCTTTTAATCTGGATAATAGAATTGGAAAGATTTTTTTCGGTATCCAAAACAGCACCTAAAACTAAATTATATCCAAATATTTTACCAAAACCATTTAACATTTTAGCCCTTATAGAAGGCTTGGGATAGTGAATTGGATCAATGCCATTTTTTTTCATAAATGCTAGGGCATGCCCGTGTTCGATTTCGCTCATTTGTTTAAAAATACTTGCTACGATAGGGTCTTTCTCCTTTGCGGAAAGTACTTTATATAAATAAGAAGTATCTACCTCTGTTTGAATTTCATTGTTTTTCATGGGTTAAAGATAATCATACCCAAACTTTGATTTATGATTTAGGTCTGTTTTTGGCAAGTAGTGCAATAATTCATAAATCCATGTTAATAGAATTAATCTGAAGGCGGGCATTATGGGGTTGTATGTTTATAAGGACGGAGGTTTGTAGTAAAAATAATTTTTAAATATGCTATTAGTTTTACATTTGTAGTATATAGTAAAAGCATGAAGAAAATACTGGTTGCCAATAGAGGGGAAATTGCATTACGAGTAATGCGCAGTTGCCGGGAAATGGGCATTAAAACGGTAGCTATCTATAGCGAGGCTGATCGATTTAGTCCGCATGTAAAGTTTGCTGATGAAGCAGTGTGTATAGGACCGGCACCTAGCAACCAGTCCTATCTGCGAGGAGATAAGATAATTGAAATTTGTAAGAATTTAGGAGTAGATGGCATTCATCCTGGATATGGGTTTTTAAGTGAAAATGCAGAATTTGCAAGAAATGTAAAAAATGCCGGAATTGTTTTTATTGGTCCAAGTGCAGAAGCAATGGAAATAATGGGTGATAAACTTAGTTCTAAGGCGGCTGTAAAAAAGTATAATATTCCCTTGGTTCCAGGCTCCGAAGGTGCTATTGCGAATGTAGAGGAGGCCCTTCAAATTGGCCAACAAGTTGGGTTTCCAATATTAATTAAGGCCTCAGCAGGTGGAGGTGGCAAGGGGATGAGAATAGTGGAAAAGCCAGAAGAATTTGAGGAGAACTTAAAAAGAGCGGTAAGTGAGGCTGAATCGGCATTTGGTGATGGTTCCGTTTTTCTAGAAAGATACCTTAAAGTTAGCAAACATATTGAAATACAAGTCTTATGTGATACTCATGGTAATTGCCTTTATCTATTTGAAAGAGAGTGTAGTATACAAAGAAGACATCAAAAAGTGGTTGAAGAGGCCCCTAGCGCTGTTTTGACTCCTGAATTAAGAAAACAAATGGGGGAGCACGCCGTTAATGTTGCCCGAGCATGTAATTATACTGGCGCTGGTACGGTAGAATTTATTTATGCCGATGGGGAATATTTTTTTCTCGAAATGAATACTCGACTACAAGTGGAGCATCCTGTTACAGAAATGATTACTGGTATAGATTTGGTGAAGGAGCAGATTAAGGTGGCAAGGGGAGAGGCATTATCATTTGCACAGGACGATTTAAAAATTCATGGACATGCGATAGAGGTCAGAGTTTATGCCGAAGATCCAGCAAATAATTTTTTACCAGATATTGGAACGCTTCAAGTATACAAAAAGCCAGTTGGTGAAGGAGTAAGAGTAGATGATGGTTTTGAAGAAGGAATGACAATACCAATCTATTATGATCCAATGATTGCCAAACTTGTGGTGCATGCAAATACTCGAGATGAAGCCATCGTCAAAATGATAAAAGCGATTGATGAATACAGAATTATAGGAGTGGAAACCACCTTAGACTTTTGCAAATTCGTTTTATCACACGAATCCTTTAAATCTGGTTATTTTAATACACATTTTGTGGCCGAATATTTTAGGCCGGACTATTTAACTGCACCGGTTACCAAGGAATTTGAAGAGTTGGCTGCCATTGTTTCAGCAACAGCTATACATCACAAGGAGCGAGAATTGATTGATGCCGCTGCTTCAGATAAAAAATTCGCCCCGTGGAAAAATAGATTGATTGATTAGCTTGGTTTTAGGTTTAATTAACCGTCAATTAACAACTATAACGTATTTATAACTATTATATTCATATGGTTGGCTTACCTTTGTACCCAATATGAGACAATTAACAATTCCACGTTTTCCAAGCGCTAAAAATTCAATACATACTGAGTTAAGAAAAAGGGTCCAGGCTTATTTCGATGCCAAAGGAATTCCATCAACAGGCAACACTGGTCTTTTTACCAAAGCCTTATTTTTCCTAATTACATTTATTGCCGTATACATTCATGTAGTTTTCTTCACACCACCTTGGTACATTGCTATTTTAGAATGTCTATTACTTGGAGGATTTGTAGCTGCTATTGGTTTCAACGTTATGCATGATGGCAGTCATGGTAGTTTTAGTAAAAACTCAAAAATCAATGCCCTTGCTGGGTTTTCTATGAATATATTGGGCGCCAACAACTTTATGTGGCATATGAAGCATAATGTGATTCATCATAGTTTTACCAATGTGGATGGGATTGATGATGACATTGATGCAGGTATCATGCTTAGAATGGCATCTACCCAAAAGAAATATAAAATGCATAAATTCCAACACATATATTTCTGGTTTTTATATTCTCTTTTGTATGTATTCTGGGTATTTTTTACTGATTATAAAAAGTACTTTACCGGAAAGATAGGTAATGTGGCAATTAAGAAACTAACCTTTATGCAACATGTAAATTTTTGGTTTACTAAATTATTTCACGCGGCTATTTATATTCTTGTTCCTATTTTAACGGTGGGATGGCTACCTTGGTTAATTGGGTTTTTGGTAATGGGTTTATTTGCAGGATTCATTCTTAGTATCGTTTTTCAATTAGCACATACCGTTGAATCTGCAGGATTTCCGCAAGTAATTGACAGAGAAACTAATATGTTGCCCAATGAATTTGCCATCCATCAATTACAAACTACGGCTAATTTTGCAACTAATAATAAACTTATCAGTTTTTTGGTGGGAGGTTTAAATTTTCAAATAGAACATCATTTATTCCCTAAAATTTCTCATATTCATTATCCTGCTATCAGCAAAATCGTAAAGGCTACTTGCGAAGAATATCAATTGCAGTATATTGAATATCCTACCATGACTAAAGCTATTGGGGCACATGTTAGGTACTTAAAATCAATGGGAAAATAATCGAATTTAAATTTTTACAATTCTTTTTACCATCTCTTTACCATTGAAGTTTATTTTTATCAGGTAAATTCCCGAAGCTATCCCATTCGGTAAATTCCACTGGTATGATAAATGATTGCCCGATATAAATCCATTATAGATATCTATCAACTTTTCACCTAGCATGGTATAAGCAGCGATGTTAACCTCCCCAACGTTACTAGGTAAATCTAATTCAAATTGAACATAATCGTTAAATGGTATTGGGTAAATGGATCCTCCAACTACTTCATTATTTTCAATCCCAATAACATCAAGGTTGGCCGATATAGTATCATAGCAACCATTGTTCCCAACGATCAAAGTTGCATAATGTGTACCTCCCCAATTATAATCATGGTTTGGGTTTGCCTGATTGCTGGTTGCCCCGCCTCCAAAATCCCAGAAATAGGTAGAACCATTTGTAGATGTGTTATTAAAAGTTACCACTTGGTTATTTTGAGTCCAGGTAAAATTAGCAGTAGGAGCATTTAAATTAACAATAACGGGAACTCTTTCACTAATGCAAGATGAAGACACAACCCAATCATAGAAATAGAAATAACGGTTAGGGCCATCAGAGGATCCGGTAATACTCACCAAACTTGGCAAGGTATAAGGATAAGTACATCCATTACCTATTTTATAAAGGTTCATATAAGTGCCACCAATTCTGTAATTCCCGGGTTGTAAATCCCAGTCTAAGTTTACAATACTTTCACCTGTAGGGATATTGGCCACCAAACTGGTAATTGGGGTACCACTTCCATTCCATAACTCAATCGTTCGGTTTCCGGAACTGCCAGAATACACTTTAACGGAACTCAGATTGATGGGTTGAAGCACCGTAAACGTAAGGTATTCCGAATAGGGACTATTAAAATAAACACCAGATCCGAATGTATTGTTGGGTGGACCTGCATTTTGCGATCCATTTGGTAAGTGATTTTCGATATAATAGGTGGTGTTGGATGACAAGCTAGGTGTTGTATATGTATTACCCACGAATAGGGGAGAAGTGGACGAAGGACTACTGTACCAATGAACAATGCCCGAACCAGTAGCAGTTATATCAGCGATTATAGGATTTGTATTGGTGCAATAATTATTGGCAATAGGCGCATCCGGAATATTTATATTTACAATACCAGGATAAAAGACGGTATCAATACCACAGCCACCGGCATTGGCAATTAACATTACATCATAAACTCCATTAATGCCATAGTTGTGATTAGGATTTAATTGAGTGGACTGAACTCCATCTCCGAAGTCCCAAAAATAAGTAGTTGCTGGATTTCCGGTTAATGTATTATTTATAAAATTGACAGTTGTAGGTAAGGTGCAAATATTTGAAATTGCAGGTGCAAAGTTGGCAGTAACTCCATCGGCATAAGGATCTCCAACACCAACAGCATACCAAGCATTGGTGGTAGTTTCAACTTGAGGAGAACAAGCGCCAAAAAGATCTTGCGCAGAAATAATAGCATAAAAACGGGCATCATTAAAATCCGAATTAGGACTCAAATAAACCGTTAAGTTTCTAAAAGCAATTTCAGCAGCTTCAGTCATTCCAATGCCCGCAACATTAAAGGCATCAGCATTATCATTGACACCCGTTCCGCCTTCACACATTAAATAGTACCAATAATTTTGAACTCCAGAATTAACATGAACACCTCCATTGTCAAATGGATCTCCTTCATTTATCCAACCGGTTCCTTCATAAGTATCCGGATCACCAAAGGCACTTGGATTGTTCATTAATCGAATACCATTTGGAGGAAAACATTCTTCTCCTATTCTCCATAAGGCTGTGCCCGAGGTTCCTCTTGCAAAATTGTCAATGGTGGCTCCAAAAATATCTGAGAATGACTCGTTAAGTGCTCCCGATTGATCCTGATAAATAAGGTTGGCGGTAAAATTAGTTAAACCATGAGTAATTTCATGACCCGTTATATCAACGGTGGTTAATGGTGTGATCATTCCACTGC
>JBEIQI010000169.1:0-6779 GCA_040376605.1 Flavobacteriales bacterium
ACGTTATAACGTGAATTCCTTTTCTTCGGTAGGTATTGATGAAGTTTTTATTCAAGACAACGAGTCATCTTCATCAAAGGGAGTATTGCGGGGGCTGCATTTTCAAAAGCCTCCTTTTGCACAAGGTAAATTGGTTCGTGTTGTTCATGGCAAAGTGTTGGATGTGGCGGTTGATATTAGAAAGGCATCTCCAACCTATGGTAAACATTATTCAATAGAATTAAGTACCCAGAATAAAACTATGTTTTGGATTCCACCTGGTTTTGCACATGGATTTGTGGCATTGGAGAATGATACCATCTTTACATATAAATGCACCCAGGTATACCATCAAGCCTCCGAAGGATGTTTATTATGGAATGATCCAGAATTGAATATCGATTGGACGATCCTAAATCCTATCGTATCAGAAAAGGATAATGAAGGCTCTCTGTTTCTTGATTTTCAATCGCCTTTTTAAAGCTAAAAGATGACGGGATTATCAAATGAATTAGGTTTATTATTATTACTTGGATTTTTTCTGAGTCAGGCCATCTTTGGATTTATATTGGGAGGCATTTTATTGAAGTTCGCTACAAATTTAGGTGTTCGGAATCATGCTGAAGGCGTTGTTAGATGGACGGCTACAACTAAACCATCACTTGGTGGAATTTTGTTCTTCTTTTCATTCCTTTTATCTATCGTTTTTTATTTAATCATTTTATCTGAGAATGTTCAGTTTAATAACGTTGAGTTTTTGGGTATGGTTATAAGTTGTGCATTAGGGTTTATAATGGGTTTGGCTGATGATGCTTACGATACTAAGCCGTGGTTGAAGTTTTTTGTACAGGCAATTTGTGGTTTAACGGCCATCTTTTGCGGAAATTCAATTGGAATATTTTCTTCGGAATGGCTCAACTATGCTTTTACAATCTTATGGTTTGTGGGCATGATGAATTCGCTTAATATGCTTGATAATATGGATGCTATAACTTCTTCGGTTTCAATAGTAGCCATTATTTCTATGCTTGTTCTTTCTTATATAACCAATACTTTATTTAGTTATGATAGTATTTTATTGTTAGGGGTAGGAGGTTGCATTCTTGCTTTTTTAAGGATTAATTGGCATCCAGCAAAAATGTATATGGGGGATAGTGGGAGCCAGTTTATTGGCGCATTTTTGGCGTATGCATCAGTAAAGGTTTTATGGAATGCTCCGGTTGATGGTAGCTCTTTTATTTCAACATTGTTTTTTATATTATTGCCGGTATCCTTTTTTATTGTTACTATTTCTGATACAACTACCGTATTTATCAATCGATTATCACAAGGCAAATCACCCTTTGTCGGTGGCAAGGATCATACAACCCATCATATGGTATATGGGGGTTTTAAACAGTCATCTGTGGCAATTATTTATATCTTAATTAGTGTTTGTTCGGCAATAGGTGGCTTTGTTATTTATTATTATCAATGGTATCATCAACCTATAGTTGTTGGTTGTTTTGCAATAATTATGTTTTTTATATTTATTTCTCTATTTCTTACTACTAGAAAATTCAAGAATGTATCCAAATAAACTTAAGTACACGATTTATGCTATAACGATTGTATTTGGATTTATCCTAGTGATTCAATCCTATTTTATTTATAACCTTCATCAACGACCTTCATCCTCCAGTATACAGGCCGATACCTTAATAAATAAATCTTCCGAAAATAATACATCTTCAAAAAAGATTCTATTGTCACCTATGCCTTCTAAAATGGATTTCTGTGGAGAGGTTGTACCCTTAAGTGATCCTGAAATATTTGAACGGATGGAATTCGAATGGATTTCTGCACAAAATAGGCATACTGCAAATTGGATTATTTTAAATCGTTCTACACGATATTTTCCAATCATTGAACCTATATTGAAACGGAATAATGTCCCAGATGATTTTAAATATTTAGCCGTTGCCGAAAGCAATTTAGCTAATGCGGTATCTCCTTCTAATGCAGAGGGATTTTGGCAATTCCTGGCCCCAACGGGTGCCGCTTTTGGTTTGGAGATAAGTAAAACCGTAGATGAAAGATATGATGTCGCCAAAGCTACCGAAGCAGCGTGTAAATATTTATTAGCAGCTCATGGAATGTTTAATAGTTGGACATTGGCAGCCGCATCATATAACATGGGTCAGGGAGGTTTATCTGATGAAATGAACTTGCAACGTCAAGAGGATTATTATAAACTTAGATTAAATTCAGAAACTTCGAAGTATTTATTTAGAATTATTACTTGGAAATATATTATTGGAAATCCATCAAGCATTGGGATGGAGTGGAATCCAGATATGGGTCAAAAGATGCCATCTACCAAATCAGTAAAAATTAATCAATCGATTAATGACCTTGTTGACTGGAGCATTGCTCAAGGAACCGATTATAGAATGGTGAGGTATTTGAATCCTTGGTTACGTGGAAATAGTTTAGACGTTACTTCGGGTAAAACCTTTGATATTTTATTACCTCTTAATTAATTGTTGAATTAAGGAATAACTATATTGCAATTTGGAATTGTAAGGTAACCATACTTCTTCTTTCTGTTTGTTGAAAGGTTGTATTATTAAAAATGGGTCGATTCTGATAATTCAATGTCATTTTATATTTATGGCTGTCGAACAAAAAATTTATTCCAGTGTCAAATGTTACCATCACATCATTGAGCCTATCCCATTTTGATAGTTGAGAACAGAAATATGGCATAATCGTAAAGGATTTATTTCCAAACCATTTTTTGGGAAACATTAGTCCCGTTTGAATATATCCAGAATGTCCAGTTCCAAGTATTGGGAAGGCACTGCCAGTTCCATTAATGGTTGGTGTACCAGGAGCAACGGTCTGCCCCGGATTCATAGTGCCCAACTCACGAAGGTATCCCGGCCCATAATTCATATAATTATAAGCGCCATAAAGGGAAAATCCCCATTCCTTGTTTTTCCCAATATAAGTATCGTAGAATATATCGGCACCAAGATTTATCATATCTGCAAAAGTGGTATCTATTCCAGTCCTTGAGTACCACATGGCATCTTTTTGGTATTGAAACCCTACGCCAATATTTAGTACTTTTTTGGTTCCATGATATGTTCCTGTGGAATATGGTATCTGATTGGATTCTTGATCAAATATCTCAACTGCCAGGTAACCACTCGTTTGAATTGATCTTCCAATAGGAGAGAAATTTGCATATTGGGAAATAGTTGGTACAAATAATGAGCTAGTGCTTATGGTAAATGGATCTGCAAGGATAAATCGATAATCAAATTTCCATAATTTACCTTTAGTATAAATGGCCAGATGCCTTAGGAATTGGTCAGTTGCATCATTTGTTGTCTGCTCGTAAATAGGAGCATCTACTCCTAAGAATGAAGCAACACCAGGTGATGAAAACCTACTGGGCCCGGTAAATCCGGTTAAGCCCGTGCCGATAGATAGGCTAAAGAGCTGTTTATTTTCATCATTTTTTGCCATGATTTTTATTGGTGTATATTCAACCACGGCATCATGAAAGAAGTCTCCAACTTTTCTAGGAGCGAGTGAATTAAAATTGTTAATTCCGAATTGTATATATACAAAAAACTTTTTATGCACTTGCCCCATCATTTGAAGTCTAAGTCGGCGAATACCGATATCGAAAGTATGAGGCTTGTCCAAACCATTTACCTGTGTCCCTGGATTACTTTCATTATATCGGATCCAAACTTGATTGGTGATAGCTAATCGCATGTACCGCTTACCTTCCTTATCAAAATTGAATCGGATGTCCTTTTTTTCTTCAATCTCATTTGTTTGGGACATGAGATTAAAAGAGAAACTGATGAATAATAGTCCGGCAATAATTTTTTTTGTCATAATTATTTATTTTTCCTATCCTCCCTTTTTGCCCCGGATGCTTTACCAATATTCATTTCTGCTCTTTTATGTTTTAACTCTTTCCTAACTTCTTTAGGTAAAAATTGTGTGCTGTCTTCATGTTTCGAAATGGCCTTATGTCTTTCAAGTCCTGTAAATTGAAATTCGCCCCCTTCTTCTTTATAGTCTTTTTTAAAGGCCTTAAATGTTTCCATAGATGTATGATCTACAAGAATGCATTCCGATAAATCAACATTTATTTTTTTTCCTGCTGGTATAGCCGATAATGTTTTCATTATTCCTGGTAAATTAGTAACAACCGCTCCCCCAATTATATGGACTATTGAAGTATTGTCTTTATCTTCTATTCTAATACCTGCTTTGAATGTATTCTTGATGGGCAGGCCTCCAATATAGTGTATGACAAATTTAATAACCAAACCAATTCCAACACCTATTAAAAGGTCGGTGAGAAGAATTGCAATGGTAGTTGAAACCATAACCAGTAATTGCCACCAACCAATTTTAAAAATGTGAATGAATTCTTTTACTGATGCAAGTTTATAACCAACGCCAATGAGTATTGCCGCTAAAGCTACCTTAGGTATAAGTTCAATTACAGGAACCAATACTACTACAAATATGATCAAGAATGTTCCATGGAAAAAATTCGCCCACCTGGTTTTTGCACCGCTGTTTACGTTTGCACTACTTCGGGCTACCTCAGATATCATTGGCAACCCTCCAAGGGTTCCCGCCACTGCATTTCCTACCCCTACTGCAATTAGATCCTTATTGGCATTTGCTTTACGTTTAAATGGATCTAATATATCTATTGCTTTTACAGTTAACAGTGATTCAATACTACCTATCAAGGCAAACATTAAAACATATTTAATAAATACTCCTGGATGTTCTGTAATTCCGCTGAAGTTTACATTAAAATCAATTGCCTTAAATAAATTATCAACGTGTAATAATCCACCTTGTATTTGTTTAAAACCAAGCAATCCTGCAAGAGGGATTGATAATGCAAGCACCGCCAACGGGGCAGGAATCTTTTTTAAGAATTTATCCGAGATAACCGTCCAACCAAATACAATTAATAAACAGATGATTCCAATTAAAAAAATAATTTGGTGTTCATGGTTTTCTAAAAGTGACTGATATGTTCGAGGTAGTGCCATGAAAAGTTCAATGGGTTCAACAAGTGGTTTACCTATTGATGGGCCATCTGTATGAACCGGGTTCACGCCCATTAATAAATGGAGTTGTTTTGAAAGGATAATAAATCCTATTGCCCCAAGCATCCCGTGAACCACTGTATGAGGGAAGTAATCTACCATTTTTCCAAATTTTACAAATCCCAGCAAGACCTGCAAAATGGCTGCTACAACAATTGCTCCAAGGGCCATTGACCAGCCAGTGGCACCTCCTCCAAATTCACTAACTGCACCAGCCACGATTACAATTAACCCGGCGGCCGGACCTTTGATAGTAAGTTTGGAACCAGCAATTAAACTCACCAAAGTACCACCAATAATAGCTGTTAACACCCCCATAATAGGAGGGAAGTCAGATGCCTGTGCAATTCCCAAACTTAATGGAAGTGCAAGTAGAGATACGATCAAACCTGATACAATATCCTTTGACCAATTTTCTTTTAAACCTTTCCAGCCATCTGCTGGTATTTTCATTTCTGTTTTCATTTCCTTTTTTTTATAATAATGTTCTAAGATTTTAATTTTCTAGTTAATTCAATTATCCCATTTACAAAAGTGAGTGGATGAACTGGATTTCCGGGGACATATAGATCAACGATCTTGTCGTTCAAAAAACTTCGGTCGATAGCTGGGCTATCTATAAAAATTCCACCACTAATAGCATCAGTACCTGCTAAAATGAGTAGTTTGGGATTAGGAATGGCATCATAACAAATTTGTAATGCCTCGGCCATATTTTGGGTAATAGGTCCGGTTAGTACTAATCCGTCAGCATGCCTGGGGGAGGGTACCCAATCGATACCAAATCTTGCCATATCGAAGTTTGGATTAACAGTAGCATTTAATTCTAGTTCGCTGCTGTTGTCTCCACCTGCACTTACTTCGCGTAACCGAAGTGATCTTCCAAATAGTGATTTGATCTCTTTGCGTATCATTGATTGATCAATCTTAATAATTTTTTCTTCTCCTTCTTTAATTATTAAAGCTTGACGATCGTTTGTTGCTGTTTTATAGTCGTTTGAAAAACGAACCTTATGCGGAAATCTAAATGCACATTCTCCACAAAAAGTGCATTTGCCAATGTCTATCATTATTCCGTTTTCATTCGAAATGGCATCTGTTGGGCATAGCCTGATCAAATCTTCATTCTCGATCTTTTCATCAGATATAATGGGCCGACCTTTAAATGTTGTTGGTAAAACCGGCTTGGTAATATCCGGAATAAATTGTTTGCCGTGACGTTTAAGTATTTTTAAATCCTTTAGCATAATGTTTTATTTATAAATCATGACCACAATATGATAGATCGTAACTTTTATTGTTAATGGGGAAGTCGCTTATTTCTCTATCACGCATGGATAAAGCCAAGGCCCACCAATTATGAAAAGATGGATCTTTGATTTTATAGGTGCTGATTTCACTTGATTCATTTGTAATGGCAGCATGTACAATTTCCCCTCTCCAGCCTTCGGTAATGGAAATGGTTAAGCAGTTTTTAGCAAGTCTTATATCACTATCAGATATAGGTGTTGGAACCTCGTTTTGAAAATTCATTATGCTTGCAATCCTTCTTAAATATTTGATGCTTTGCAATATTTCATAATGTCTTACTTGAATTCTTGCATAAATATCTCCGGTATCAAAAATTACAGGTTCGTGATGCAGATCATGATACCCTGC
>JBEIQI010000270.1:0-4061 GCA_040376605.1 Flavobacteriales bacterium
AATACCCAATCACGTGAATATTCAACCTGGAGATACTATTGAAACTTCCGGATTACGATCGCGAATTTTTCCAGAAGGAATCATGGTTGGTTTTGTTTCAGGCTATGCCGTTGACCCCGATGATGGTTCATACATTATCATCATCCGTCTTTCCACCTCCTTTACCGCGATAAGGCATGTATATGCAATTGATTATAAATTCGAAGAAGAACAACAACAACTAGAAGATAGTCTAGCGGTTGATATTGCCTCAGTAAATCATGAATAACAGGAATATTAAGATAGGTCTTCGATTGATTCTGCTGCTAGCCATTGATATCTTTGTGGTTAGCCGTTTAGAGATTGGGATTTATTTTATTCCACATATTTATTTCTTAAGCCTGATTATGTTGCCGGTTCGAACCAGCAAATCGGTTTTACTTCTTTTTGGTTTCTTTTCGGGATTGGTGATGGATTTTTTTATGAATACGGGTGGGTTGCATGCTGCGGCTTCTACCATGATGGCTTTCTTAAGGATTTTTATTCTTAGATTCTACATGGGGCCTGAAGACGAGGATAATAATATCAGTCCGGCACTTTATAGTTTTGGTATCAGAAGGTATTTATATTTTTCTGGATTTTTAATTCTTATTCACCAACTTACCTTTTTTAGTTTAGAAGTTTTTAAGGCTGATTCTATTTGGATGATTGTTTTAAAATCACTGGCAAGTACTACTTTAAATATTTTGCTGTTAATGTTTATTCTAATGCTTTTTACAAAACCGGCAAAAAAGAAAAATGAAAGACGAAAGCGCTAGAGGGCCGAGCAAAAAAATTCCAGTGGAATTTTTTGGGAGGAGCCAGGCAGTGCGAAGGCCATTGGAGTCGCATTAAAATGAAAGTAAAAAAATGAAAGACGAAAGCGCTAGAAAATATGTTTATATAGGCATCTTTGTTTTCATTGCAGTGGCATTTATTTTTAAACTAATGCAATTGCAAGTGATTAATACTGATTATAATCGTCGCTTTGCTGATACTTATGCTATTAAAAGAATTGTTCGATTCCCTGCAGGAGGTAATATTTTAGACAGAAATGGCAAAATTTTGGTGGGTAATGATTTTGCATACGATATTTTTATGCAACCCACAGAAGCGAAACCAATCGATACTGCCGATTTCTGTGAATTATCTGATATCACTATTGAGGAATTTGCCAAAGTATCCAGACTCGCCTGGAAACGGATTAAAAATAAGGAGGCTAGTAAAACAGAGCCAGTGCCTATTGTAAGAGATATTTCAAAGGAAAATGTGGCAGCGATTCAGGAGAAAATGTTTTTGTTTCCTGGATATTATTTAGAAAAAAAATCATTAAGACGTTACCCTCGGCCTATTGGGGCATTGGTTTTAGGAGAGGTGGCAGAATGTGACACTTCCATTACCAACCATGATTCATACTATCGGCCAGGTGATTATATTGGGAAAAGCGGGATTGAAAAATCATACGAAAAGGTTTTGAGAGGGATTAAAGGCGTTAGGAAAGTTTTTGTGGATGTAAAGCAAAATGAACGTGGGAAATACCTCGATGGGGCTGAAGATACGGTTTCGGTGCAGGGGGAGAATCTTACTATTACTATTGATGCTGACCTGCAGGAATATGCAGAACTATTAATGAAAAATAAAAAGGGAGCAATCGTGGCGATTGAACCGAGTACTGGAGAAGTGCTAACCATGGTTTCTGCTCCTACCTATGACCCAAATCTTTTGGTGGGCAGAGGCAGAAGAAAGAACTATCCTATCTTATTGTTAGATCCTAATAAACCTCTTTACAATAGAGCCATTATGGATGGATATCCACCAGGTTCTACCTTTAAGATTTTTCAGGCTTTGGCAGGTCAACAAGAGGGATTTATCCATAGCGATACCCGTTATCCCTGTGGCAGTGGATTTAGAATTTCGGCTTCTCATACCATTGATTGTCATGGTCATGGATCACCTGATTTAACTACGTCTATTCGGGCATCCTGTAATTCATATTACTGTAGATTATTTGTAAATTTTGTAGGTCGTTATCCTACACCGGCTGAGGGATATGCTGTGTGGAAAGGTTATGCCAATAGGTTTGGTTTTGGGCAAAATTTCCCTGGATCAGATATTCCAAATATTAAAAAAGGGAATGTTCCTTCTCCCGAATATTTTAATAAAATTTATCCGGGTCGTTGGACAGGTATGACCTTGGTATCGTTAGGTATTGGACAAGGAGAGTTACAAGCAAACGCCCTACAGATTTGCAACCTCGCTTGTGTGGTTGCCAACAGAGGGTATTGGATTACTCCGCATGTGGGCAAGAAGGTAGGTGATAAGTCAGTTGATCCTAGCCAATTCAAAAAAAACTATGTGGGGGTAGATGATAAATATTTTGATGTGGTACAGGAAGGTATGTACGGAGTAGTTAATGTACCAGGCGGAACAGCCACGCATATAAAGTTGGATGACATTGTTATTTGTGGAAAAACAGGAACAGCACAAAATCCACATGGAGAAAACCACTCTGTTTTTATGTGCTATGCTCCTCGTGAAAATCCAAAAATTGCAGTAGGAATACTTATTGAAAATGCAGGTTTTGGTGGAACATGGGCTGCCCCAATTGCCGCATTGATTGTAGAAAAATATTTAAAAGGAAAAACATCCAAACCCGCCATGGAAAAACAAATGATGGAAAAGGATTTAATGAACGTAGTAAAAACATCTAGAAGTCATAATTAATTGAACAGGAGCGGCGGCATATTAGGTAATATAGATCCTTGGTTGGTATTTTTTTACTTCTTCCTGGTATTTTTCGGGTGGGCCAATATTTATTCTTCTTCAAGTACTGAAGAAAGTAGGGAGATTTTTAATATGTCTACTTCTCATGGTAAACAATTGTTATGGATGGGTATTTGTTTTGGGTTGGCTTTTTTTATCATGCTTTTTGACAGCCGGTTCTACACTAACTTTTGGTACGTTTTTTATGTAGGTACACTGGTGATGTTGGTGTTAGTGCTTATGGTTGGGCAAACAGTAGATGGGAATAAAGCTTGGTTTGTAATTACCTCTAGCATTAAAATTCAACCATCGGAATTTGCCAAGTTTGCAACTGCCATTGTATTAGGAAGAATAATGGGAGGCAGTAATTTCTCCTTTAAACCTAATAATAATAATCGTGCTTTAATAACCTTTAGAGGAATCCCAATTATTGCCACAACCCGGGAAGGGTTGCTGGCGATTTTAGCCGTGGCACTTCCGGCTGGTTTGGTATTAGCAGAAAATGATACGGGTTCTACCTTGGTTTTTACAGCCTTCTTTTTAGCGATGTTTCGGTTTGGTTTGCCTTGGATACTTTTAATCCTAGCGGCCTCCTTAATCCTGTTGTTTTTCCTCAATATTTTATTCCCCTTGGTATATATTTTATTGGTGATACTTGCGGTGGTGGTAATAGTCTATTTTCTAACTAGAAGTATAAAACTAAGTGTATTATTGTTGGTGGTTTTTGTGGGGTTTTCGGTGGCGGTTAAACCTATTTATAATGATGTATTAAAACCTCACCATCGAACCCGTATTATGGTTCTTTTGGGTAAAGAAAAGGATAGAAGAGGGGCTGCATGGAATGTTTACAATTCGAAGGTGGCCATTGGTTCAGGTGGATTTTGGGGTAAGGGATATTTGCATGGATCGTTTACTAAATTGAAATTTATTCCAAAACAACGCACCGATTTTATTTTTTCAACCGTTGGGGAGGAGTGGGGTTTTTGGGGTTCCTCCATTGTATTATTAATTTATCTGGGCTTTTTAATTCGACTGGTCATAGCAGCTGATCGACAGCGAAACCGGTTTCATATGGTTTATGGTTATTGTGTGGCATGCCTCATGTTTTTCCATTATTTTATGAATGTAGGTACAACTATTGGTTTAGCTCCTGCCGTTGGTGTGCCTCTGCCATTCTTTAGTTATGGAGGATCCTCCTTACTTGGATTTACCATTTTGCTTTGGGTCTTTATTAAAATGGATTCCCAGAACATGCAAATTCTTCGTTAGGCTAATATATT
>JBEIQI010000274.1:0-3829 GCA_040376605.1 Flavobacteriales bacterium
GGTTGGTTTTATCTGGTATCATCCGCGAGTGTTTGGTAAGGCGTGGCTAAAATCGATCCATTCAACTGAAGAGGATTTGAAAGGCAGAAAAATGTTACTCGTTTTTGGACTCTGCTATTTGTTTTCATTAATGTTATCTATTGCGTTAATGCCAATGGTGATTCATCAAATGCATATGTTTTCTGTTTTTGCGAATGATGCCACTATGAAAGATCCCAATTCAGCATCCAGTTTATACGTAAAAAACTTCTTCGATTTGTATGGTACGAATTTCCGCACCTTCAAGCATGGGGCTTTTCATGGAGCATTAGCCTCCTTGTTTTTTGCCTTACCAGTTATCGGCATCATTGCTTTATTTGAAAAGAAAAGTTTTAAGTATGTTGCGATTCATACAGGATACTGGCTGGTAACCTTGGCGCTTATGGGCGGTGTGATTTGTAATTGGTTATAATGAGTTTTTATCGAGAACTTATTTGACTCATCCCAACGCTTTTTTCATTTCTTCCACATTCTTTTTCGAATTACTTATAAAGATTTTCTTATCTAAAACGAGAACAGGTCTTTTTAAAAAGGTATATTCTTCTAAAATATATTTTCTATAATCCTTTTCAGTCAGTTGTTTTTCATTCAAGCCTAGCGCACGATATTTCAATGCTACTCTGCTGAATAGGGCTTCTGCACTTCCAGCCAACCTAACCATTTCATCCATTTCTTTTTCTGTAATGGCTGCCGATTTAATTTCACGAAGTTCGATATCCGAATTTTCAATCCCAATTTCTTTCATAATTCGGGAGCATGTTGAACAGGATGCTAAATAGAAGAATTTTTTCATAGTTGTTAAAACAATGTTTTACTAAAATAGTTTTTTTTTTACTAACTTTATTCAATGAGATCAACAACAGTTTTTCTGTTTATTATTTTTCTGTTATTCTCCATTTTGACAGGGTGTACTAAGTCTAAAAAGGAGGCAGGTTTATTTATGTATATAGAAGTAGAGCAAATGGATCCAGAACTGGAAAAATGCTTCAAAGAAAAGTTATATAATCAATGGGCAAGTCTTGATGAACTGACCCCTCATAAAAGTTCAGAAAAATATACCGGAAAAGATCCATTGAATAAATATATATTTAAAAATTACAGTGAATTTGATGCTTCTAAAGATTCTGCAGGTACTCGAAAATTGATGGTACGGGTTTACGGTGATGGTGATACGGCTACCACATTTTTTCAACTGCAACGATTTGAATGGGAGAAGGAAGGGATATGGAGTAGAAACATGAACTTAGGGAATTTTCGGGTTCAGGATCGTCCCAATGATAACATCAATCCAGGCAAAGTGGATGAAGAAGAAATTTGCGAAATGATGGTGAGGTTGGTGATTTTGGCCTCCTTTAAGTGATTTTATTTTTTTATATTTATCAAAATTATTTCAAATGAAAAAAGCTATACTTACTAATCTATTTTTATCTCTACTGATTGGCAATTTATTAAGTCAAACTTGTTTTACTGCTGGAACAGGTGTTGACGGAGCCTATACCGCTAGTGCAAATACAAGTATCGTAGGAGGTACTTATAATTTCACCACATTTAATATTGATCCTGGTGTAGCAGTAACTGTTACGGGTACCCAACCTCTTATTATTTATAGTACTGGAAATGTTACTATAAATGGTAGCTTAACCGCTAATGGTGGTAATGGTGGAGATGGTGTCACCTATGTTTCGGGTGGTATTGGAGGACTTGGGGTTGCAGGTGGAGCAAATGGAGGAGGCGGCACATTTTCAGCTGCTTCAGGACCGATAATAGCATTTGCAGGATCCGGGCCTGGCGGTGTTGGAAATCATGGAGATGGATGGTCGGGTGGCGGTGGTGCCGGATATGCATTAACGGGAAGTTCATCAGGAGGTGTGGGTGGTTTTGGTGGACCTATTTATGGTGATGCAAATATTACCTTATTAGAATCTGGTTCTGGAGGTGGTGGAGGTTCAGGAGGATATAATTGTGGAGCTGGCGGTGGTGGTGCTGGTGGTGGAGTTATCGTAATCCAATCAACTGCAAGTATTATTATTGGAGCAACAGGAAGTATTAGTGCTAACGGGGGCAATGGTGGTTCCGACGGTACTGGAAATTGTGGCGGCGGAGGCGGTGGTTCCGGTGGGGCTATTTATTTAGCAGCTCCGTCAGTTACCAATGATGGTGCAATTAATTCTTTAGGCGGACTAGGGGGGGCATCAATGGTATCTGGAAGTCCTTATTATGGAGCAGGTGGCAATGGTTCTGTTGGACGAATACGAGTTGACCATAATGGATCAATATTAGGATCTGGAACAACCGTACCTTCAATTGGGGCAGAAAATCCACTCAATATTCCACCAGTTTTTACAGCTATATCTTTTCCAAACGATAGCATATGCAGTGGTGGTTCCGTTACATTATATGGTAATGGAGATGCGGCAAGTTATTTATGGAGCGGTGGAATAACTGATAGTGTTTCTTTTATACCTGCAGGTATTGTTACGTATACCGTTACTGCATCATCAGCCGGAGGGTGCACAAGTACTTCAAGCATTACCGTGAACGTAATGCCATTGCCAACTCCATCTGCTACAAATACCGGACCTTATTGTGAAGGTACAACCATTCAATTAAATTCACCCGCGGGATCAGCAACAGATGATTGGACGGGGCCATTAACCTATTCATCTACTAATACACAAAACCCAACGATTGCTTCTTCAACCATATCAATGAGTGGTGATTATACTGTAACAGTAACCAATGGAGCTGGATGCAGTGCCACAGCAACAACCACAGTGGTTGTAAATGCACAGCCTTCTGTAAACTTAGGTGCTGATGTTGTTCAACCCAATCCACCAGCGGTATTAAATGCAGGTGCAGGATTTGCTAGCTACTTATGGAGCACAACAGAAACTACCCAAACTATTTCGGTAACTACCAACGGACAATATATTGTTACGGTAACTGCTGCAGGCGTTGGATGTTCTGATAGTGATACCATTAATGTAAACTTCACCAGTGGTGTTGTAAATGTTGATGGAAGTGTAACGAACATTTCATTGTATCCAAATCCAACTTCTAATGGAATATTTAATGTAAGTATTGAGAATATCGAAACTAGCAACTTGGTTATGGAAGTATTGGATGTGAATGGCAGTGTAGTACACAATAAATACATAGGTTCGGTAAATGGAAATATTATTGAACCATTTTCTTTAACTGACCTTAGTGATGGGATTTATATCATGAAAATAACCATGAATGGTAAATCCATTCAAATGAGATTTATCATCAATAAATAAAACTGGCAATACACTTTTAATCCCACCAAAAAATCATTGGTGGGATTTTTTTATTTAGGTTAATAGTAATGATTAAATTCACCCCAAGGTTCGGTTTTAATTGAAAAATTAATTCTTTAAAACTGACTAAAATCATTTTATTGTCAAATTCGGGGAAATAAATTTGCACCATATTTAGTGGTCTTATGAAAAAGTCTTTCCTTCGAAATCTCGTAAAATGGCGGTTTATCCTGTTGGTTTTATTTTGCGGTTTTAATTCTCTCGATAAAATATATGCTCAGGTACCCACTTGTGATGCAAATGTTCCGTATTTCTATGTCAACTTAACTGGGCAACCAGAAGGACAATGGACATCTCCAACACATAGCAGGCAAGGAAGCTGCTGCGGGTCAAGCACAAGATGTACATCTTTTGAGGTTTTATTGGACTCTAATGCTGCTATGGTAGAGGTTGGTTTTGATCTGGTTAATGATCCTAGCCAAGCTTTACCTGGGGGATCTTTGTATTAC
>JBEIQI010000341.1:0-2501 GCA_040376605.1 Flavobacteriales bacterium
CTCCATAACCATACAGTAACGTTGGGTTTTTACCATTTAACCTGATCCCTTTTTTATAAACAATAAACATAGGAATTTTTGTACCATCTTTAGATGTGTAAAACTCCTGTTTTACCTCATAATTTTCCGTATCAAATTTGATTTCAGTTTTCCTGAATAATTCACTTTTATTCGCCTCGGTATCATATTTATAAATGGTAGGAGGCATTACAAAGGAGGTAAATAAATAAAAAGACTCCTTCTCGTTTTTCTTGCCACCAAATCCACCAACAGTTCCTCTAGTAGGCAAATCCACATCATATAAATACTTTCCAGCATGGTCAAATACCTTTACCAAGCTGCAAGCATCTTTTAAATAAGTGGCAATCCATTTTCCTCCAATATTGGAAATTCCGGTCATCACATTATCATCCTGGGGAATTATTGTTTGCCAATTTTTACGATCTGGATTATTTACATTTACCTTCACCAACCTGTATTTATCAGCATCTATATTGGTCATTAAATAAATATCATCACCTTCATTATCAATTAGGTTCGATTCATTATTAAAATCATCAACGATATTTACCCAAGGAGCGTTCACTCCTTTTGACAGATCCTTTACTTTCATTGTATTACCGTAAGTCCCGGTAGTTGTGATTAAAGTAAGCCATCTTTCATCCTCAGAAACCCCGGCATAATGACCATGTAATGGATTGGATTTATCTTCATAAACCAAAATATCCTTGTCTTGAGTAGTTCCCATTTTATGGTAGTACACCTTCTGAAAATTATTAGCTGTACTTAACTCTGATCCACGAGGTTCAGGAAAACGACTATAGAAAAAACCATCCTTATACCATGAAATTCCAGAAAACTTTACCCATTTTATTTTATCTGGCGTCTGTTTCTGATCCGCCAATGTCATTACATAAATGGTTTGCCAATCGCTGCCACCTTCACTTAAACTGTATCCAGCAAATGCCCCGTCTTTACTCACCGAAAATCCGGATAAAGAGGTGGTACCATCTGGCGACAACTTATTGGGATCAATTAATACCCGTGGTTCATCGTTAAGTTCTTTATGAAAATACAAAACTGATTGATTTTGTAATCCATCATTCTTGTAAAAGAAATAATAACTACCTTCTTTAAAAGGGGTTGAATATTTTGGATAATTCCAAATTTCCCTTAACCTGGATTTAATTTTATCACGAAACGGAATTTTGCCTAAATACCCAAAGGTTAGTTTATTTTCGGTTTCTACCCATGCTTTTGTTTCGGCAGTGGTATCGTTTTCAAGCCAGCGATATGGATCACTAATTAGGTTTCCAAAATAATCATCTTTTACCGTTGTATCTTTTCGGGTTTCAGGATATTCCACTTTAATTTGTTCAATTGGAGTTTCTTTATTTTTGCATGCATCCTTTCCACATGAAAGCATAAAGGCACCAGATACTAAAATGAGTAAAGTTCTAGTCATACTATACTACTTTTCGTTGATTACAAAAATGGCGAAACTGCCTAAGTAATACCATGACAATTATTGTGATAAACTTGAAAAAGTCTTAAAATTTTGAAAAAAACAGGACTGCGTTTACATCCCCGAACCCAAAACTAGATTTAGCCACTACTTTTACCTGTTTTTCGATCGTATTCAAAGGAGCCTTATCTCTGTGGATAATGGCTTCTATATCCGGATGAAAATCTTCGGAATTTTTATTCCCATGAATAAATCCATCTCTCATCTGTAATATGGCTGCCACCACCTCTATGCTACCTGCAGCAGCCAGGCAATGGCCAATCATTGATTTAGCCGTATTAATATAAGGAAAATCGTTTCCCTTTAAGCCAACTACTTCAGACCAATTTTTAATTTCACCCGGATCTCCCATGGTAGCTGTTAAATGGCCACAAATCAAATCAATTTCATTAGGTTTTACATTGGCATTTAACATAGCCTCACTAATACATTTACGTATACCATAATTATTGGGAAAAGTCATGGTTCCACCTTGTCGTTGTCCACCATTATTAGTGGCGCCTCCTAAAATTTCGGCATAAATTCTAGCACCCCTTTTTTGTGCATGTTCCAGATCCTCAAGCACCAATGCGCCGGAACCCGAACCAGGCACAAAACCCGAGGCAGATGCACTCATTGGCCTGGAAGCACCTTCAGGATTATCATTCATTTTTCTGTTGGTTACCCACATTGCATCAAAACCACCCCAAATATATGGCCCGTCACAATCGGAACTACCACAAAGCATGATATCTGCTCTACCGGCTTTTACAAATTCATAAGCATCTAAAATTGCTTCGGTACCTGTTGAGCAAGCAGAACTATTACTTGTAACCTTATTTCCCAATCCGATGAGCCCAGCTAAGTAAGCACTTGGAGCACTGCCCATACTTTGTTCTACTACCCTGCTTCCTAAGCGCCTTACCCTAAAATCATCTACTCTATTAAAGGCTTCATGTAAGGGCTCTACACCCGCGATACCGGTTCCAAAAATAGC